>CANPWV010000018.1 GCA_947585105.1 uncultured Clostridia bacterium | reverse complement strand
AATCATTAAATTTCTTTTTATCGAGTAACACTTTGCTTCGCAAACTGTTCCACGATATGTTGAAATCATTAAATTTCAACATATCCTCCTATCATTTTGCTTAATTTAGCGTTTTTAACGTAATTTCTTCCACCTGAGATAACAACTCTATCTCCTGACTCTAAAATTCCTTTAGCTTTTAATTTTTCAAGACCAGCTTCAACTGTGTTATCTATTGTATCTTTTGGATCAATATAAACTGGGTGAATGTTCCAAGCAAGTCCTAATTGACGGAATGTTCTTTTATTATCTGTTATAGCTAAAATTGGGCAACCAGCTCCCATACCTGCTAAACGTCTTGCAGAATCTCCTGTATGAGTATAAGCTACGATTGCGTCTGCGTTAGTATTTTTAGCAATTACACAAGTTGAATATGTTATATTATCTTCTAGATTCTTCAATTCTATTTTCTTGTCGTCAAATCTCTTCCAGTAATTAATTTCTGGTTCAACTCTGTTTGCAATTTTAACCATTGTTTGTACACATTCTAGTGGGTATTTACCCATAGCACATTCTCCTGAAAGCATTATAGCACTTGTTCTATCATAAATAGCGTTAGCTACGTCAGAAGCCTCAGCTCTAGTAGGTAATGGGTTACTCATCATTGACTCTAACATTTGTGTAGCAGTAATTGCTGGTTTATAATTTCTATTACATAATTTAATAAATCTTTTTTGCATAACTGGTGGCTCAGTAAAGTCTGTTTCAGTAGCCATATCACCACGAGCTATCATTTGAGCATCAGCTGTTAAAGTAATATCTTCCATATTTGATAATCCTTCAACATTTTCAACTTTAGTGATTATTTTGATATCTTTTCCACCATTTTCGTCTAATACTTTTCTAACTCCAGCAATATCATCTAAATTTCTAGCAAATGAAATTGCTACATAATCATATTCGTGTTCACAAGCGGCTTTTAAATCATTAATATCTTTTTCAGCTAAACCTGGTAATCTAATTGTTGTTCCAGGCAAATTCATAGTTTTTCTACTTCCTAAAGGATTTCCATGAACTACTGTACAAATTATATCTTTATTAACAATTTCATCTACCTTTAATTCGATAGCACCATCATCAATTAAAATTTTTGTACCAGGAGCAACATCTTTATATAATTCTTTATAAGAAACTGAAACTCCTTCTTCATTTCCTATAACATCTTCATTTAATAATTTGAATTTTTGTCCATCTTCAATTTTAATTTTTTCATTTTTTCCAGTATATAACATACCAGTTCTGATTTCTGGACCTTTCATATCAAGAATCATTGGAATTGGTAATTCTCTTTCTTCTCTGATTCTTATAATTTCATTTGTTTTCCATTCTTGTTCCTCATAACTACCATGAGAATAATTAATTCTACAAACATTTAAACCTGCATCAAATAAATCATTTAAAATATTTTCACTAGCAGGTCCAATTGTTCCAACAATTTTAGTTTTTCTTAAATAATCTTTCATTTTATCTTTCCCTTTCTTAGCCGTTTTTTGTAATACGAACAAATTATAGTATAACAAAAACTGTTTTTTATTTCAATACTTTTTTTCAAATAATCCCAAAAAAATAATCCCTTCGGGATCATTTTTTTTATAAACCATATTTTTGTTTAAATTTATCAGCTCTACCACCAGTTGTATGTTGTTGTAAACTTCCTGTCCAGAATGGATGGCATTTTGAACAAATATCAACTTTTATATCTTGTTTTGTAGAATTTGTTTTCATAACATTTCCACATGAAGCACATGTAATAGTTGTAGCGCTATAATTTGGATGTAGTCCTTCTTTCATTTTGAATTTCCCTCCTTCTCGTACCAAATTTTCTATTTGATAAAATTAAATTTTATTCTACTTTTTATCGCCTTCATCAATAACAGTTTTTTCACCGCTATCTTCTGAAAACTTAATTGCATCTTGCCCACGAGTAGCTTCAAGTTCAGCTTTCAAATTAGTTCTGTGTACTAATTTGTATGTTATATTAAATAATATAGCAATTACACAAACAGCAAATAATATTTTTTTCCACCATTTGGCTAACATGTTATCTCCTCCTTTTTAAGGCAAAATACGATACACCTTAATATTATACAACTTTTTTGAATTTTGTCAATACTTTTTTTATAAGTTAAATACTTGAATTTAAGAACTTATATTTCAACTTTATGAAATCCTTTTTTACCTTTTTTCAAAATCAAGTATCCATCTTTAAAATCTTTATCAGATAATTTATATTGAACATCTGAAATTTTTTCGTCATTTATAGAAATTCCGCCACCTGAAATTAATTGTTTTGCTTGACCTTTAGATGGCGCAAATCCAACTAAAACTATTAAATCAAGTATTCCAATATTTTTATCTTCTAATTTTGTAGTTGGAAGATTTTCTAAATTTCCACCATTTCCAAATAAAGCTTCAGCTGAATCTCTAGATTTAATAGCCTCTTCTTCCCCATGAATTAATTTTGTAATCTCGAAAGCCGCTATTTTCTTGGCTTCATTTATTTGTTCGTCTTTCAAATTAGAAAGTCTATCTATTTCCTCTTCTGGCAAAAATGTAAGTAAGCTCAATACTTTTCTAACTTCTGTATCTCCAATATTTCTCCAATATTGGTAAAATTCGTATGGAGAAGTTTTCTCAGGATTTAACCATAAAGCACCTTTAGCGGTTTTACCCATCTTCTTTCCTTCTGAGTTTGTCAATAATTTAAATGTTAATCCATAAGAATCTTCATTTCCCATTTTTCTAATTAAATCTACACCGCCTAAAATATTAGACCATTGATCATTTCCACCAATTTGAAGTTTACAACCATATTTGTCATGAAGATATAAGAAGTCATAACTTTGAAGTAAAAGGTAACCCATTTCAAAAAATGTTAATCCAGTTCCTAATCTGTTTTTATAACATTCTTGAGCAATCATTGTACTTACTGTGAATTTACTTCCAATTTTTCTCATGAAATCAATATATTTTAAATCTGATAACCAATCTCTATTATTTACGATAATAGCGCCATTTTCACCTTCAAAAGAAACAAATTTTTCAACTTGTTTTTTAATATCTGAAACATTTTCGTCTAATTGCTCTTTTGTAAGCATTTGACGCATATCAGTTCTTCCTGATGGGTCTCCAATTTCGGCTGTTCCACCACCAATAAGAATTATAGGTCTATGACCAGCTTTTTGAAGTCTGTTAGCAACCATTAAAGCAACAAAATGTCCAATATGTAAGCTATTAGCTGTTGGATCTATTCCAATATAGAAGCTAATTTTTCCTTTATTTAATTCTTCTCTTAATTCTTTAGAGTGTGTGATTTGTTCAATATAACCTCTTTGTTCTAATTCTTCTAAAACTCCCATAATATTTTCCTTTCTAGTATATACAAAAAGTCTAAGACTACAAAAACTTAGTAATCTTAGACTTAATAAATTTTCTTATTCCTAAACTTTTGCAACAGTTTTCTTTTTGTCTACATTATCATTTTCGCTCAAAGTCTCTGGAATATATACTCCCTCAAATTCTTCATTAACAATTAATCTATTTAAGTTTTTCATACTAATTCCTGTATCACTTGAAATATCTCCTAAACTTACTTTTCCAGCAACATAACCATAGCTAAAATAGTTCTTTAATTTTCCAATATCTTTACTATCTTTAGCTAAACAATTGTTACATACCTCATTAATTGTTTCAAAAAATTGTCCACAACGAGCACATCTTTTTATTTCCATAATATAGACCTCCTATATTTTATTGCAAAAACATTTTATCATAAAATTTTTAAATTGTAAATATATTTTTTAACTTACTAATTGATTTGTAGCAACAAACATTACTACAAGTAAAACCATTGACAACACAAATGTGAAATCTCTAAGTAAAAACTTACAATCTTTGTTAATTTTTAAGTCTTCTTTCTTAATCTTTTTCAAATATGGAATATTCTTTAAAATCAACATTCCTCCTACAATTGCTACAGCAATTATAATATTAAACATAAATTTAAATCCAATTGATTCTACTCCCAAAATCATTCCAAGGCAAGCATATAAATTATTCAAAAAATGTAATATACAAGTATATTTGATTCCGCCTGTACATATTGCAATAACACCAAATAATAGACCAATTAAGAAGGCGAAAACTCCTTGACTTACATTCATGTGATATAGTCCAAATAATAACGCTGAAAATACTACTGCGAACAATTTTCCATATTTTTTAGAAGTATTTAAAATCCATTTTCTGAATAACAATTCCTCAAATATTGCTGGAATTAATGCCATTCCAGTAATGAAAACTAATATTCCAAAGAAGCTCTTATGTGGCGCAAGTCCAATTGACTCAAATACGTCTCCTTTAACTCCGATTTTACTAAATATATAATTTGATATAAATTGAACAAACGTAATTACAGCAATTCCCATGAAAATCAATTCAAATTTTTGAACTCCAGTTAATTTCTTCTTTTCTGGTTTTTCATTATCTGTTGTATAGAATTTTATAAATAAGCTTGTTAATCCTAAACAAACTATTAATATCAATGAATTTTCAATTACAAAAATTGTAGAGCTATCTAATTTTCCATTTAAATAAGTAGGAACAATAATTTCTATAATCAAACTACTTAAAACTTGTAACACTACAAATAAAATCATTGCCAAACCAATTGTAAAAGCGAATTTTCTAGCATTACTTTTTCTTAATTCCAAATCTTGTTTTTCTTCTAATGACATAGTATCTTCTTTTCTTTTTCTTCCAAACAAGCCTTTTCTCTTTGATGTGTAATCTAAAATTCCATTTTTAAATACTTTTGCGCAAATATTAAATACAACTGGTATTGATAAGATTAATAATATAAATGAGATTATTATTTGAGCTGTTGTAGCCTGACCTATTATCATCATTGATGGAACAAAAAATGTTGATACGATTGGAATACAAGAAATTACATACATTACTGGTGTAACTTTTGTATATGGATTAATCATTCCATTACTTAATACATATAACACTACAACTATCATAAGTAATAGCATTGTTGTATTACCAGCTTCAGCAACACTTGTTGTTTTACTAGATAAAGCAGCTTGTATTAATGATGTTAAAAATACTGTAAATATCAAATATCCTAACATTGCTAATATATAACTAACTATACTCTTATCTAAAGCTCCTATTAAATTTATTGAAGCTCCTAAACTAGCTCCTGTTCCACTAGCGTAGACAATTATACTTGAGATCATATTTCCCATTATATAGTAAACTACTGTGTACACTAATTGAATAATTATAGTTATTGTTGAACTTAAAACTTTAGCAAGCAAATATTCTTTAGCAGAAACACTTGTCATAACATATTCTATTGATTTTGAAACTTTTTCATTTGCAATTTCGCCAGCAATTCTTGAAAATACGAATATTAAGCAAATATAAACTACCATTGTTGCCATAAGTTTTATCATTTCTTTTGCTTCAAAGTTTTCCGCATCAACACCAAGCATTTCTCTTTTTACATTTAATTCTTGATTTAAAATATCTAAATCTTCAACTGTAATTCCATGATTTGAAGCAAAAATT
Source organism: uncultured Clostridia bacterium (assembly GCA_947585105.1). GTDB lineage: Bacteria > Bacillota > Clostridia > TANB77 > CAG-508 > Scatovivens. Next base: position 20,335 of record CANPWV010000018.1, on the reverse strand, counting down.
TTACTTCTTGTTTCTTTTAATGTTTCATATAATCTATCATATATTACTCCATCTGTTCCTTCTTTTGATACTACTGTGAATTTTACAATATCATCAGGATCTGATTTTGCTTCTATCAAAAGAAGATCATCTTTTGGAAGATTTTCTTTTGAATATTTATTTTCTTCTACTTTCTCGATTTTTATATTTTTATCATCTTTGAAAGCTTCTTCTACATCGCTCAAAATCAAGTTTTCTTTATCTAAAACTTGAATTGTAAATTCTTCATCACTAGCAAAATTAATATCATGGTCGTCTAAAAATTTTGAAATATGTGATTTATTTGTGAAAATTAATACAATTATAAGTATTAACACATTAAGTATTAAAAACCACTTATTATGAACATTTCTTTCAACATCAAATTTAATTATCTCTTTTACTTTTCTTGTATTCATACTATTTTTCCTCTTCCAAATTATTTTCATCACTTGCAACCGCAATAAAGATGTCATTCATACTATTATTTTTCTTACCATTAATTTCATAATTTTTAATAATCTCTTTAAGATTTCCTTGTAAGACTGTTTTTCCATGGTTTAAAATAATTATTTCATCACAAAGTTCCTCAACATGATCCATTCTATGTGAAGAAAATATAATAGTTTTTCCTTCATATTTAAGCTCTAAAATACATTTTTTCAATTCTTCAACACTTATTGGATCTAATCCTGAAAATGGTTCATCTAAAATTAAAAATTCTGGTTCATGAAGATTTGAAACTATAAACTGAATTTTTTGACGATTTCCTTTTGATAAATCTTTTACTTTTTTATTTAAATATTCTTCAATATGGAACTTTTTAAGCCAAGAAATTAATTTTGTTCTAATTTCTTTTGGATCCATAAGTTTTAAAGCACCATAATATTCACAAAGCTCTAAAACTGTATATGATGGAATTAAGCTTCCTTCTTCTGGAAGATAACCAAATTTATCTAATATACTTTGTGTTATCCTATTTCCATCATAAGTAATTTCTCCTTCTGTCTGGTCGATAATTCTTAAAATCATTTTAAATGTTGTTGATTTTCCAGCACCATTTCTTCCAACTAATCCTAAGATTTTTCCCTCACCTAATTTGAAATTAATATTATCAACCGCTTTATTATTTCCAAACTCTTTAGTAACATTTTTTAATTCTAACATATTACTCCTCTCCTTTTACAACAGCTTTTGCTTTTTCTAATTGATTATCTATTTCTGAATTTTTATCTAGTTCTACTTCATAATTTGGCGTTATTCCAACTCCTTGGATTTTAGTTCCGTTTGGAGTGTTATATTCTTGAGTTGTGATTTTTAGAGCACCTCCATCTAATAGCTGATAAACACTTTGCATTACGCCTTTTCCATAAGATTTTATTCCGACAGTTTTAGCAAGTTCATTATCAATCATTGCACCTGTAACAATCTCTGAAGCACTAGCTGTATATTCATTTATAAGAATTACTATACTGTCCATTGTATATTTTCTATCTGTTGGTGATGATGTAGTAATTCTTAATCCATTGGCTGATTGTGTTATGATTTCTATTTGACCTTTTTCTAAGAATAAATCTAATATTTGCAAAGCTTCGCTAACATCTCCACCAGTATTATTTCTTAAATCTATTATTAATTTTTTAGCTCCTTGTTCAACTAAACTATCCATTTCTTCTTCAAATTCTTTAGCGCAACCTGAATCGAAAGTTAAAAGATCAATATAGCCAATATCATCTTCTAACATTTTACTTTCTACATGATAGATTCTTATATTGTCTCTTACTAGCTTAAATTCAAGAGTTTCTGACCCATTTCTTAATATATTTAAAGTAACTTCTGTTCCAGATTCTCCTCTTACTTTATTAGAAACTTCTTGAGAACTTACTTCATGAATTGATTCGCCATTTACTCCTATAATGTAATCTCCCTGTTGTATTCCAGCTTTTTTAGCAGGACCATCTTCAAATACATTTGTAACTAAAATATAGCCTGTATCGTCTTGCATCATTTCAATACCTACACCACTATAATTTCCTAAAACACTTTCTTGAAATTCTTCCCATTCATCTGAAGTAAAATATTCAGAATAGTCATCTCCAAGCCCTTTTACAAACCCTTTTATAGTTTCTTCAATTAAAGTTTTCTTATTAATTTCACCAACATATTGTTCATCAATAACTTCAGCAAAAGTAGATAATTGTTCTGTTATATCTCCTATTGCATCTGTAGCTGAAGTCTTCTCATCTTTTATTCCATATGTTGAAGCAACAAATTTATTATTTTTTCTTTTTAGAGTAAAATAATATGTTAATGAAGATGAAGCAACTCCTACAATACAAGCCAAAACAATAAATAAAACAATTGATTTATATACCCATTGTTTTTTTAAATAAGCCACTTCTTTTTCAAAATCTTGATTTTTATTTTCTTCGATTTCATTTTCCTTGTCTTCCATTTTTGTCCTCTTTTCTATTTATATAAATTTTAAGGTAAATATTGACTTGGTTCAACACATTTTCCATTTACTCTTACTTCAAAATGTAAATGTGGTCCAGTTGAATTACCCGTTGATCCTGATTTCATAATAACTTGCCCGCTGAGCAACTTCATCATTAACTTGAACAGTTCTTGAATTTGGCGTTCCATGAGCGTAAAGTGTCATTGTTCCATCATGATGATCTATTACAACATATTCGCCATAGCTTCTATATTTTCCATTTGAATATTTTAAAGCATCTGAAATGACGACTGTTCCAGCTTTAGCAGCAACCACATCTGTTCCAAGTGGAATTGCAAAGTCAACTCCAGTATGGCCCGAATATCCATTATAGCCTGTTGTTATATCCGATTTACTTTTTCCAAGTAATGGACATATATATCCCGAATTACTAGGATGAACAGCTTTTAAATTATTTTGTTTAGCAATTTCAACTAATTGTTTTTCAATTTCCTTTTTATCTATTTCAAATTGTTCTAGTTGTTCATTTAACTCAATTTCCTCTTGTGACAAATTAACAATTAAATTATTTTTATCTTCTAATAATATACCCATAGCGTCACTTTTGGCTTCAATCGCTTCTTTTGTAGTTTCTACTTCATTTTTTTGTTGTTCCATTAAACCATTTTTAATTCCAACCGCATCGCTATATACTTCTAAGCTTTGTAATAATTTATTATCATATTCAGCTAATCTTTCTAATAAATAATATTTATCTAAAAAGTCTCCTAAACTTTTTGAGCTTAGTAAAACATCTAAATATGTAGTTTTACTTGATTCATATATTGCAATTAATCTTCTATCTATTATTTCTTTTTGTTTATTATAATTTTCTTGAGCAATCTCTAATTCTTTCTTTTTTTCTTCTAACTTTTGATTTAATTCATCTAGTTTTTCATTTGTTTCAGCCAAATTATCTTCAAGCTCTTTAATTTGAACATTTATTCTATTAATCTGATCTAAGCTTAAAGTCATTTTTTCTCTTATTCCAGCAATTTCTGTATTTGTATTTTGAATTTTAAGATCTATCTCATCTTTTTGATTTTGAAGCTCTTCTTCTGTTATTGCATAAACTTTTATTAGCCCTAACATTAAAACCAAAAGGCTAATTAAAAAATATTCTATTATTCTTTTTATATTCTTCATTTTAAACCTATTCCTTTCGGTTTTAAGTACACTAATTTAACACAACAGTAACATTTTCAATATCTTTATTATTTGTTATTTCACCATTATCAGGAGAAATATAATCAGCTGGATTTAGATATTGTCCATTTATTATAATTTCAAAATGAGCATGTGGACCTGTAGCGTAACCTGTCATCCCGACTTTTAAAACTATTTGACCTTGTCTTACAATATCTCCTTCTGAAACCTCAATTGATGAACCATGAGCGTACAAAGTAACAACTCCTCCACCATGATCTATCATTACCATATTTCCATAAGCTGAATTATAACCAGCTTTTATAACAACTCCATCATTTGCAGCCAAGAAATTTGTACCTAAAGGTGCACCAATATCCATTCCTGTATGTAATTTATAAATTCCGGTAATTGGGTGAACTCTCATTCCAAATTGAGATGTAATCATAGAATAGCCTGGTGTTGGCCAAATGAATTTTCCTCCTATATATTTTTCTCCCAAATTTTTAAGAGCAAGTTCTTTTATTTGGCTTTCTATGTTAGCAATATCTTGTCTATAAGTTTCGATTTCTTTATATAAATTAGCTTCTTCTTCATTTAGACTAGCAATTTTATTTGTTCTTAAAATTTCCAAATTATCTAAAGAAATCTCATATTTTTCTTTATCAGACTTATCTTTTTCAAGCTCATCTTTCTTCTCTTTTAATGATTTTGAAATACTTTCAGATTGAGTTTTATTTTTTCTAACGCTTTCTACAAGCTTTGTATCTGCATCTCCAATCTTAGAAAGTAAATAATATCTAGATAAAAAATCAGAAAGATCTTTAGAACTTATAAGTAAATCCAATGTTGACATCTCTCCCATTTCATACATTACAACTAATCTTTTTTCAAGCAACTTTTTTTGTTTATTATATTTTTTTGTTATTTCTTCAAGTTTAGCTTGCTCAGTATCTATAAGGCTCATAAGTGATAACTCTTGAATTTCTAAGTCTTCGATTTCTTTTCTTTTTTGGTCTATTTTTGTAGATAATTGTTCAATCTCTTCTAAAGTTTCTGATAAAGTTCCTTCTACAACTCCTATCTGGTTTTCAGCCATATCTATTTTATCTTGCATTTCTGTTTTTTGATTTTCCAAATTATCTATTTCATCTTGATATGTTTCATCTTCGTTTACTTCTTCATTTGTAACATCTGTAACCTCTAAAGGTCCTTCAACATTTTCTGATTCAGCAAAACTCAAAGCGCATGAAAAAAGAAGGCTAAAAATTATATAAACTACTAAAATTTTATTGAATTTTTTTCGCATTATAATTTTTTACCTCCTTCTTTTCTTTTATTTAATTAAACTTCTAAGTATTTTTTCATAGAAACCATACTTCCTATAACTCCAATTCCAATTCCCAACAACAAGAATATTATTGCAATTGATTGTGACATATCTGAAAATTTTAAAAGAACAACACCAATTTTTTGTAGAACATCAGAACCTTGCAATTTTTCAATTATAATATTATATGAAATTCCTAATGAAAAAATAGTTAAAATTGCAGCAAATAGTCCAATTATAATACCTTCTACAACAAAAGGTCCTCTAATAAAGCCATTCGTAGCACCAACATATTTCATAATCGAAATTTCTTTTCTTCTACTATGAACAGTAAGTTTTATCGTATTTGAAATTATTGTAACAGCCATTAATATCAATAAAATAAATATTACCATTATAGCAACTCTAATACCATTTGCAAGCTTTATCAAGGTATCAACAGTTTCATCACTACTTCTTATAACATCAACATTTTCCATTTTTGAGATTTTACTCTCTATTTCCTTTGTATAAGAAAGATCTGTTAAATGAACAACATAAGAAACTGGGAAAATGTTATCTTCTCCTTCATATCCTTCAAAAATCCAATCATTATCTTCGAATCTTTCTTTCATTCGTTCTAAAGCTTGTTGCTTTGTAACCATTTCAACTGTAGCAATTTTATCATTTCCTAAATCTCTTATTTCATCACCTAATTTTATTATTTGCTCATCTGTAGCATCATTTTTCATATAAACTTGAAGTCCCATTTCTTTTGAAACTTGCTTAACAACTGAGTTTGCATTTTCACCAATTGCAAAAGCAACTCCAAATATGAACATGGCGCAAATCATAGTAATTAAGGAAGTAAAACTTGATTTTTTATTTTTAAATATATTTTTAAAGCCCTCACTTATTAAATAAAAACTATTCACCGCTATACCCTCCTTTTCTATCGTCTCTTACTATAACACCTTTATCAATTTGAATAACTCTCTTTTTCATTTTATTTACTATATCTTTAGCGTGTGTAGCCATTACAACTGTTGTTCCGTCTAGCGTTGATTTCATTTAATAATTTCATGATTTCCCAAGCTGTATCTGGATCTAAGTTACCAGTTGGCTCGTCAGCAATAATCATTGATGGATTATTTACTAAAGCTCTAGCAAGCGCTACTCTTTGTTGTTCTCCACCAGATAATTCATTTGGATACATTTTAGCTTTATTACTTAAACCAACAAGTGATAAAACCATTGGAACTTGTCTTCTAATATGTTTTGGCGTAGCTCTAACAATGTGCATAGCAAAAGCTACATTGTCATAAACTGTTTTGTCTGGTAAAAGTCTGAAGTCTTGGAACACAACTCCCATACTTCTACGTAAAAATGGAACTCTTTTCTTTCTTAAATATGTAATATCTTTTCCATTTATAATTATGTTTCCTTTAGTTGCTTCCTCTTCTTTTAAAATTAATTTTATTAAAGTTGATTTTCCAGAACCAGATTGTCCAACTAAAAAAGCAAACTCTCCTTTTTCAATAGTAAAAGTAGCATCATGAACAGCTTCTGTTCCAGTTTCATATATTTTTGTTACATTTTTAAATTCAATCATTAGGGTAGTTATCCTTCCTTAAAATAATTTTATAATTCTTCGTAAATATCATACTATTAAACAATAAAAAAATCAATAGAATTTTTTACAAAAAATCTATTGATTTTACTTTTATTTTAGATTTTCGATAATTTCTTCTGCTGTTAAGCCGTAAGCCTTTAAAACTTCTTCAGCTTTTCCAGACTTTCCAAATTCATCTCTTACTCCCATTTTTATCAATTTCTTAGGAAATTCAGAAATTAAAACATCTGAAATCATATCACCCAAACCGCCATATACACTATGATCTTCAATTGAAATTAATTTGTCAGTTTCTTTTGCACATTTTATAATTAATTCTTTATCAATTGGCTTTATTGTATGAAAATCAACAACTCTAATATGAATATTTTCTTTTTCTAATATTTCTTTAGCTTCTAAAGCTTTACAAACCATATCTCCTGTAGCAAATACAGTTCCGTCTTTTCCATCTCCGAAGCAAATTCCTTTTCCTAGTTCAAATTTTTGAGTTTCATCATATATTACAGGTGTAGCTAATCTACAAAATCTCAAATAAACTGGACCATTTATTTTTGAAGCTTCTTTTACAGCCCATTTTGCGCTTATATCATCTGATGGTGAAAATATAGTAAAGTTTGGTAAAACTCTTGTTAAACTAATATCTTCTAACATTTGATGTGTAGCACCATCTTCTCCAACTGTCAATCCATAATGTGTTCCAACAACTTTAACATTTTGATTTGGATAAGCAACACTAGCTCTTAATTGATCATAAGCTCTTCCTGTAGAAAACACAGCAAACGAAGCTGCAAAAGGAATTTTTCCACATGACGCCATACCAGAAGCTACTCCTATCATATTACTTTCTTGAATTCCCATATCAAAAAATCTATCTGGGTGAGCTTTTGCAAAAGAATTTGTCTTTGTAGCACTACTTAAATCAGCGTCTAAAACCACGACTTTTTCATTTTCATCACCAAGTTCTTTTAGAGCTTCTCCAAAGCTAGCTCTTGTAGCTATTTTTAAATCTTTATTCATTAATCATTTTCCTCCAATTCTTGAATCGCTTGATTATATTGCTCTTCATTTGGAGCTTTTCCGTGCCATTCAGCTTTATTTTCCATAAAAGATACGCCTTTTCCTTTTATAGTTTTAGCAATTATAACTGTTGGCTTTCCTTTACATGTTCTAGCTTCTAAAAAGGCATCTCTAATTTTCTTAAAGTTATGTCCATCAATTTCAACCACATTAAATCCAAAGCTATCAAACTTTTGGTCAATTGGATATGGACTCATTACTTTTCCTATTTCTCCATCTATTTGCAAATTATTATTATCAACAATTACACAAAGATTATCTAATTTATAGTGACTAGCAGACATTGCAGCTTCCCAAACTTGACCTTCTTCAATTTCTCCATCTCCCATAACACAATAAACTCTATAATCTTTTTTATCTAATTTTCCGCTAAGCGCCATTCCACAAGCAGCAGACAAACCTTGCCCTAAAGAACCTGTTGTCATATCAACTCCTGGAATATGTTTCATATCTGGGTGACCTTGTAAAATTCCATCTACTTGTCTAAAACTTTCTATATTAGTTTCATCGAAAAATCCTTTTTCCATTAAAACTGAATAAAGAGCTGGAGCACAATGTCCTTTTGATAAAACAAATCTGTCTCTATTCTCATCTTTTGGATTTTTTGGATCAACATTTAATTCTTTAAAATACAAATATGTTAAAATATCTGTTATTGATAAAGAACCACCTGGATGTCCAGAATTTGCTTTATATACAAGCTTAAGAATATTTTTTCTTATTTTATTTGCTTGCTTTTTTAAACTTAATTCATCTTCCATAAATTCACCTCATAAAAATGTTTTAAATGATTCCAGCAATTATAGCCAAAGCACCAACATAACCCCACCATGGAACTGATTTTGCAATTACTACAAATCGATTTCCAACTTTTCCAAAGAAGCTAAATACTGATGTAACTCCATTAAATCCAGCAGCCTTTATAGCTTTAGCATCTATATAATTACTTAAATCAAGTCCAAAAATACTTTTTGTATTTATCTCATAACCAAAAATTTCAAAAATATAATCTTCGTCTGGGAAATCATTTTTTACCGCAACTTTATAAGTATCTACATAACCAGCTCTAAACTTTAGCTTATAATCTTTAGTCTGTCCTGGCTCTAAATCATTTATTTCCATGTATCTACTAATTGCTTCTAAATCTTTTTTTGCAAACAAATCAATTTTTAAGTACGCTTTATCTATTTTCATTCCAGTATTATTAGTTACTCTAGCAGTTATGTATCCATTCATTCTTGTAGCTTTAGCTTCAAGAATTTTTACATCTAATGAAGTATTTATTCCATTGTATTCAAAATTTTCAGAAACATCTCCACTTAATTGAAAATACATTTGTTCAATTAGTTCTCCTTCTAAAAATGTTGATACTAAGAAAAATCCAACTATAATTAATACATATATTGTAAATGTTTGTAATTTTTTCATAAAACCCACCTTTTTCGTCCATTAATACTTAATAATTATATAACACATACTAAAAAAAGTAAATCTTTTTTTGAAAAAAATAGGATTTATTCTTTTTCTCGAATAAATCCTATTTTTTTCTTATTCACTTACTAAAATATTATGATAATCTTTCGTCTTTTCTTGATTTTCTCTAACTTGTTCTTCTGTAAGAGCGGTATTATAAAAACGAAGAGAATAACATTCACCTTTTAAATAATGCCACATATCGCCACTTCCCATATGCGCCCTTGCAACTTGCCATTCATTACAATTATCCATTATAACAGTTGAAAAAATGTACCAAGAATTTTCATTATATTCTCCTTCATATTTTACATCATCTATATATAAAACTTCTTTAACACACAAATTATCATATTCAGGATCATCATTTTGTGATCTAAATTGTATCTTCGGATCAACAACTAAACAAAAGTATGTAACATCATTTAACTTTCCATCTGTAGGATAGATAAAATTATTCCAAAAATCGTTTGGACCCCCGTCATTCTTACAATAATACTCATTATAACTATGTATTTCTCTATCACTTTGGCTCGCATAATTTTGAGGAAAGCCAGCGTTCCAACAAAGATTTCTTATAATTCGTCCATTGATATCGTTCCAATAAAGTCCTATTCTTAGTTCATTACCAAATTCTAAAATTCCCATATAACTATGAGAAATTTCTTCTTGAATATTTTCATTAAAACTTCTTCCTTTATTCATCTTTCCATAAAATTCAAATGTGAAACCATTTTCTCCTAAAAATTCTTTTTCATTTCTAGTTCCTATTATAGCTCCACTTTCATCTTTTATCTCAACACTTTTACTTCCATCATATTTTATTTTTATATAATCATCTATTCCATCAAATTTGTAACTTGATTTTGTAAAAGCTTGCGATAAGTCTACATGTCCGTTTTCATCATTATAACCTATAAGTTCTACTCCATCTCCCAAATTCTTTATATCGTAATTTGGCTTTTCTTCTTCTGGTAAACTGTTATATTCATCCATTACTCCGTGGATCTATATTTAATATTAAGTGTTCTGAATAACCTAAAACATCACTATAGCTTAATAATTTATGTTTTCCTTCTTCAAATTTTAACACCTTTCCATCTTTATAATTTATTATATAATCATTTTCCAAATTTCCAATTCCTTCAACTACTGTTCCTTTTCTTACATAATAATAATCTGTTCCATACTTATTTACAATTTTACCATCTACTGTTTCTGTTACTATTTTCCAAGTTGCCGAATTTGTTGGATTCTTTGTTATTAATTCTTCTCCTCCTATTTTTTCTTTATTTTCTTCTTTTGCAAGAGCTTTTATTGCAAATAATTCTATACTTTCACCTTTATCTAAAATTTCTATATTTTGGCTTTTCGCGGCTTTAACTTCTATTTCGTCATCACCTATAAAATATAATTTTCCTTCTATTATTCCAAATCTTCCTATATCACTATCTTCAAGACTAGGAATATATTTCTTTACATTATCATTTAATAAACTCACATTTTTATCTTCTTCATTTAATCTATCATCTACTAAATGTATTTCAAATTCTTCTTTATATGTTGCAAACTTTGCTTCAACACTTGCAAGTTGAGCATTAGTTATGATTCCATTATCCCCGAATTATTGCGTTTAAAGAGACACCCGCTAAAATAAGCAGTACAATAATAGTCATTTCGTTTCATTATGACGAATTTCAAAACATAAAAAAAACGACCTTTAAAGTCGCTCTTTTTAATTATATTTTTAGAAGCCTTCGACTAAAATCAAAACGAAATTATACATTAGAGCAATTAAGACTCCTATACAGATACTTGTACAAATTGCAAGCATTACTAAAAAACCTTTATTATCTTTCATTTTCAAGCCCTCCAAAACTATAATAAAATTATAAATAAATATTTTTTAATTTTATGTAGTTTTTTGAAGGCTATTTAAGATTTTTCATTTTCTTTTTATTATATTTTTCACTATAATTCGTCTTTAATTTTCTTTGCTAGAGCTTCATTTATTCCTTTAATTTTCGTAAGTTCTTCGATTTTTGCTTCTTTTATTTTCTTTACACTTCCAAATTCTTTTAGCAAAAGTGTTCTCTTCTTCTCTCCAATTCCTTCTATATAGTCGAGTTTAGACTTTGTCATTTCTCTATCTCTTACTTTTATGTGATATTCAATAGCTGTCTTATGTACCTCATCTTGAAGACTTGTAATAAACAAAAATAATTTTTCAGAAATTGGAAATTCGTGTCTATTTTCGTCCTCTAACGCTCTTGTTGAGTGGTGATTATCTTTTACCATTCCAAAAACAGGAATCTCAACATTTGTTTCTTTTAAAGCCTTTTTTATAGCTCGAATTTGAGTTATACCACCATCTGCTAAAATTAGGTCTGGTAAAGTTCCAAATCCGCCATTTGGATTTTCCAAAGAATGTTTTATTCTCCTAGTTACAACTTCTTCCATACATCTAGGGTCATCTTGCCCAAAAACGGTTTTTATTCTAAATCTTCTTGATAAATTCCTCTTTATTACTCCATTTACGGCGACGCACATTCCCGCAACCATAAAGTTTCCAGAGATATTTGAAATATCAAAACTTTCAATTTTTAATGGAATCTTTTCCAAACTCAAAACATCTTTTAATTCTGTTAAAATCTCAGTTTTGTCTTTTGATTTATTTTCTAATGTAATTTTGCTATTTAGTTCAGCCATCTCTACAAATCTTAATTTTTCGCCTTTTTGAGGTGATCTTAATTCTACTTTTCTTCCAGCTTTTGAAGTTAGCCACTTTTCAATAGAATCTTTCTCTTCCAAATCATATCTTAACATGATTTTATTTGGCAAATCTAAACAATTTATATAATATTGCTTAATAAATCCTGATATTATTTCTTCTTCGTCCATATCTTTTAATTCGTCGAAAAAGTAGTGCTCTCTTCCTAACATTTTGCTTCCACGGACGAAAAATATTTCAATACATACAGAAACTTCGTTTTTGTAAAGTCCGAATAACATCAATATTATTTTCAGAGAAATTAGCAACCTTTTGCTTTTCAGATATTCTCTCTATCGCCTGAATCCTATCTCTTACACTTGCAGCTTTTTCAAACTCCAAATTATTTGAATATTCTTCCATCTCTTTTTTAGCAAGTTTTATAATACTATCAGTTTTTCCGTGATAAAAGCATAATAATTTGGTCTATTTGTTTTCTATATTCCTCTTTTGAAACGTAGTTTTGACAAGGTGCTAAGCATTTTTTTATATGATAATTAAGGCAAGGTCTATCATTGAATTTGAATTTTCTACATTGCCTTATCTTAAATTTTTCTTTTATAAATTCTATCATTTCTCTTGCAGAGCCAGATGATGGATATGGTCCAAAATATTTTTTTCCATCGTTTAAAATTTTTCTTGTGATAAAAACATTTGGATAGTCTGATTTTACATCAACACAAATATATGGGTATGTTTTATCATCTTTTAGCAAAACATTATATTTTGGTCTATATTTTTTTATTAAATTACATTCTAGAACAAGCGCTTCATCTTCATTTCCAACAACTATGTATTCAAAATGATCTATTAATGAAACCATTTTTTTAATTCTATCTGTTTTGTTTGTTTTTCTAAAATAACTTCTTACTCTATTTTTTAAAACAACAGCTTTTCCAACATATATTACATTATTATCTTTATCTCTCATAATGTATACGCCGAGGCTTGTCCGGAAGTTTTTTTAGTTCTTCTTCAATATTAAACATAAAATTTCCTTCTTTTAAATTTCTTTTAATTTTTTTAATAAATATCTGTGTTTTGCTTCATAAGCTTTTATTAAATATGCGTAAAAATCAAGTATTCCCTCTTCAGAAACCAATTCTATCATATCATAAGAATTAGAAAGTTCAGTCTCAACTTCACTAATCTCTTCTTTTAGTTTTTGTTTTAAAAAAATTTCTTTCATAAAATATAAACTCCTAAATTATAATACAAACATATTTTATGAATTTTTTAAAATTTTATGAAATAAATTTTTCAATTTCTTTCCAAGTATCTTCTGTATAAATTTTTCTTTCACTTGAAAATGGAATTACTGTACTATATGAAATTCCAAAAAATTCTTTAATTTTATTTACTTCATCAGATACTTTTGTAACAGCAATTTTATCAGCTTTATTTGTAACAATTATAAAAGGCAAATTTTCTTTTAAAATAAATTCATACATAAGCTTATCATCCTCTGTTGGCTTATGTCTGATGTCAAGTAAAAAGACTATAAGTCTTATATTTTTTCCTTTTACTAGATATTCTTCAATAAATTTTCCGCTTTCAATTTGCTCTTTTTTTGACATTTCACTATAGCCATAGCCAGGCAAATCTACTAAATAAAACTCATTATTAATTTTATAAAAATTAATTTGACGAGTTTTTCCGTGGAGTATTTGAAGTTCTAGCTAGACTTTTTCTATTAAGAAGTGTATTTATAAAGCTTGATTTTCCTACATTTGATTTTCCAACTAAAACTATTTCTGGCAATTCTCCATCAGGATATTGTTTTGGGCTTACAGCTGATATTTCAAAACTTGCATCTTTTATAATCATAATCTTCCTCTTTCTACTTATTTTCCTAATTATTATACTATTTTTCTTTTCAAATTACAATATACTGTACCAATAATTGTTTATATATAAATTTAGTAATTGCTTATGTATAATCGAGAAAAATAGCGGATGCGATTGGAATTTTTATACAAGTAAATATATATGTTTGACCAAGCGACCGCTGGCGAAGCATGGGATTTTTGCGTAAGCAAAATATCACTTCTGGGGACCGCCGAGCTTACAAGCTATTAAATTAAAAGATTTTAGACTTCAAATCGTTAAATTTTATAGCTTGTGCGAAGGTGGGAGGAGCTGGGAAAACATATATATTTACTGGCTTCTAAAACATGTAATGAGCCGAGCATATTTTTTGAGATTATATATAAGCAATTATTATATTAATAATACAAAAAAATTTGACCAATTTGAAAAGAAAACCTCCTCTCAAAACTGGTCAAACTTCGTAAGCTTTGTAAGTATTTTGTAGCAATAAATCCGATGGCAATTTCAAATAATTTTTTTAAGCTTATCTGTAAGCTCATCTTACAATCAGATCATCATTTCCTGGACCAACTCCGATATATTTTACCGGAACACCTGTAATAGACTCGATTATTTTGATGTAATCTTTCGCCTTTTCAGGGAGATCATCAAAAGTCTTCATGTCTTTTGTAATGGTCCAACCGCCTTCAATTTTGAGATAAACTGGCTTAGGCGCTTCTCTTGTGATGTTGATATTGCTGGGATAATACTCAATTTTATGGTTGCAATATTCATAACCAACACAAATATTAATATATCCCAACTGTTTTCCAACTTCTCCAAGAGAATCAAGATGATTGATGCAAAGATAGTCTGTTCCTGTAACCGCCGGAGAACAAGCTGATTTCAAAAGTACAGCATCTCCCCAACCAGTTCTTCTGGCCCTTCCCGTTGTAGCCCCATATTCATGACAAACTTCTCTTATGACATCACCTTCATAAGGTACATCATATTTAGTCGGTTTGTCATCTTTAATGTGAGCAGGAAGTTCCGTTGGAAATACGCCGTTTCCGACACGCGAGCAATGAGCCTTAGCAACTCCGATGACTTCGATATCGAACTTGTGAGTTATATGACTTCCGAGAAGAACTCCCGCGGTCACACAATTACTCGAAGTACAATCAGGATAGTCACCGTAATCATTGTCAAGCCGATACGCTTGAGCACCTTCTACGACAATTTTCCAACCTCCTTTATAGGCCTCCTCAAGAAGAATGTCGCCGTTAGCAATCATATCTTTAATTTTGTCCCCATACGCCTTATAAATAGAGGCGTACATTTGACCACTGAAGGAAATTTCGTCATAATTTTTTGAAGCCAAAAGCGTTATTTTTGGAGTAATCGCATTATTGACTTTGACTTTTAATTCTTCAGTAGAAAGGAGAAGATCTTGGATTCTGATTCCTGTCCGCGAAGCTTTGTCCTCGTATGTCGGGCCTATTCCACGCATCGTTGTTCCGATTGGCTCTACTTTGAGTTCATCCTCGATTTTATCAAGGATTTTGTGATATGGGAATACCACATGAGCTCTTTCATCGATTAAGAGTCTTTCTCTAACTCTTGGAACGCCGATTTTTTCCAGTTCTTCGATCTCATTAATCAATACCTCTGGATCAATGACTGTTCCTTGACCGATAAAACAAAGAGCTTCAGGATTTACGATTCCGCCGGGAACCAAATGAAGAGCAATTTTATGTCCATCAAAGACAATTGTATGCCCCGCGTTTGCTCCACCGGTAGCCCGAATTACGAGGTCTGCATCTTTGGAAAGTCTTGAAGCAATTTTTCCTTTTCCTTCATCGCCCCAAGCCAAACCCAGTACAATGTAGACCTTTGCCTTGTTGTTGTCCATTTACTTACCACCTTTCTGTTAGCACATCAAGGTATAAAGCTACTAAACAAAAAACTTACCGAATTATTATATCACAAAAATTGCTAATTTTCAACACTTTTAGAGGACATAAAAAAATAACAAGCAAAACGCTTGTTATTTTTGTGGTTTTATAACTTGAATTCCACCCATATATGGTCTTAAAACTTCTGGAACTCTAATACTTCCATCTTCTTGGTAATTGTTTTCTAAAATTGCAATTAATCCACGAGGTGTAGCAACAACAGTATTATTTAATGTTGCAACTAAATAATTTCCTTTTTCACCTTTAGCTCTTATTGATAATCTTCTACTTTGAGCATCACCTAAAGTTGAACAACTTCCTACTTCAAAATATTTTTGTTGTCTTGGGCTCCAAGCTTCAACATCACAAGATTTTACTTTTAAATCAGCTAAGTCTCCACTACAACATTCTAAAGTTCTTACAGGAACATCTAAACTTCTGAAAAATTCGACTGTATATTTCCACATTTTTTCATACCATTCCATTTGATCCTCAGGTTTACAAAGAACTATCATTTCTTGTTTTTCAAATTGATGTACTCTATATAAACCTCTTTCCTCTAAACCATGTGAACCAACTTCTTTTCTAAAACATGGAGAATAACCTGTTATACAAATTGGAAGCTCTTCTTCTTTAACTATCTGGCCCTTAAATTTACCAATCATAGAATGTTCACTAGTTCCAATTAAAAACAAATCTTCACCTTCAATTTTATACATCATTGCATCCATTTCTTCAAAGCTCATAACTCCATCAACAACATCAGATCTTATCATAAATGGTGGTATACAATATGTAAATCCTTTATTAATCATAAAATCTCTAGCATAAGCAAGAACAGCTTCATGAAGTCTTGCCGCGTTTCCTAGTAAATAATAAAAACCATTTCCACTAGTTCTTCCGGCGCTTTCTTTGTCTAATCCTGAAATATTTTCCAAAATATCAGCATGATAAGGAATTTCATAACTTGGAACAAATGGTTCGCCAAATCTCTCATTTTCAACGTTTTCGCTATCATCTTTTCCAAGAGGAACAGATTTATCCATAATATTCGGAATTTTCATCATTCTAGTTTTAATTTCCTCTTTTAATTCCTCTTCTCTTCCTTCATTTTGAGCAAGTTTATCATTTATTTCTTTTACTTCATTTTTAATTTTTTCGGCTTCTTCTTTTTGACCTTTTGCCATAAGTCCGCCTATTTCTTTACTTAAAGAGTTCCTTTTATTTCTTAGTTCATCACACATAACTGTTAGTTCTCTTGACTCTTTATCTAAAGCGATTACTTCGTCAACTAAAACAAGTTTGTGATCTTGAAATTTATTTTTTATATTTTGTTTTACCAATTCTGGATTTTCTCTAATTAATTTAATATCTATCATTTTTTATCTCCTATTTTTCATAATTAAATTCTTCTATAAACAGAAAAATTATAAGCAGAATCTATCTTTTCAAAACCATAGTTTTCAAAAGGTTCTTCTAAATACGAATTATCATCGTAAACTATATAATTTATTCTTTGACTATTACAATAATCTACAATATATTTTGTATCACCTTCTGAAAATTTTTCTACCAATTCATTTCCAGCAGGATCATCAGTATCAGCTGTAGATGGTAAACCATTTTCTAAGCTATAACTTTTTACTATTCTAGTATAAGCAAGCTGAATTGTCGAATGTATTTGTTGTATATGAGATGACATTCCATAAGGAACTATTGCTCTCTTTTCTTTATATTTTTCATCTTTATAAATTGCTTCAGCAACAAATACAGATTCATCAGGAAGTTTATAGAAATTATTAACTTCTCTTAAGCCTCCTTCAGAATAAATACTTTTTCCAAAAATCAAAACAACCGAAAAAATAATAACTGTACATAAAATTTTCTTTGATTTTTTACTAAGCCCTTGTATAACCTTAGTAAAGCAATAAGCAATAACTGGATACATTGGAATCATATAATAAAGTCTATACATTGATGAAAAATTTATAAAATTTTCAAGAATATGAATTACTAATGGATTCCAAACAATTATTATAATTGAAATTACATACCATCCAAATAAATCTCTTATTTTCTTATTTTTTTCAGTTAAAAATATGTATAAAACACATAATGAAAAAAGAATTAAAGACAATAATACATTATCAAAAAAGTGATAGAACAACGCTTTAATTTTTTCTTTTTCCATATTAAAATCAAAACCTTCAAAAAAATTCATTTATATTCTTTTTCCTTTATCTAATAATTAAATAACAAATTGCAATAATTAAACATGGTATCAACACTCCAACACTTTTTAATAAATATGATAATTTCTTATCTCTTATTGAATTTATAATAGTAAGTATAACAATTGGTATAGAAATTATCGCAACCGACATTTCAGAGCATAAGCAAGATGCTAACACTACAAAAAGTAAACTTAACCAATCTTTAATTTTATTTTTTTCTTTATTCATACAATCTAAAGAAATTTTCCATAAAAGTGGAAGTAACATTCCAGCTACAATACTTCTACCAAACCATGTAAATCTAAAGAAATACGAACCTGCTCCTTTTATTCTAAAGAAATAGTAATTTGCTAAAATCATAAATAGCATAAATATATATGGTGAATCTTTATCTTCTTTAAATAAAGTTTTTCCTAGATAATAATAAATTACATTAGCTAAAATCACTAGAACAATTGGAAAAACAGTATGTGTAAATATTGTTACGTGTACAAATAAATATTGAGAAAGAGTTGAATAATAAGCAGATATTGGAGCTAAAGCTCTTCTCGCATTTAATGGTGAGCCTTCTTCATAATAATACATCTCTCCATAATCTATCATTTGATTAGAAAGGACGACAAAACTAGAATCATCATTATTTATATTTGAATACTTAAATATTATAAATACTTGTAAAAATGTTAAAATAATTGCAACTATTTGAAAAATAGAAATAGACTTTAAGTTAAACTTCGAAATTTTGATGATTTTTCCTCTATTTAGCCAAATTGATATCATACATAAAATCACTATTATGGTAAAATATAAATTTCTCAAAGTTTGAAACTTAAATCTAATTAATATCATAGGAATTGCTAAAACGAAGAAAATTCCCATTTGAATACAAGTTCCAATTACCCATGTATACAACATTTTATTTTTTTCTTCATCTTTACTTGTAATAAATTTTCCAAGCAAATACGGAATAATCATAAGCCAAACAATAGCTTGAAATCCCTGTAAAATAATCATTATTATTTTATCCTTTCAAATCTTAATATTTAGTTATCTCAATAGATTCTATAACAACATCTTCTAATGGTTTATCATTTGAAGGATTTGTTTCAACTTTAGCAATTTTATCAACAACATCCATTCCAGATATTACTTGACCAAAAGTTGTATATTGCCCATAACCTACAAGATCAACCAAATCTCCACCAAATTGTTTATATGCTTCTTTAAAATTACCAAGTCCATAGCTTTCTAAATAACTATCCATTCCACTTCTGTAATTAGCTTGAACAATGAAGAATTGGCTTCCAAGTGAATTGGTTCCAGTTCCACTACTAGCCATACAAAGAGCACCTCTATATGGAAGAGCATCTACCGATAATTCTTCTCCAAATCCTTTTCCCCATATACTTTCTCCACCATAGCCATTACCTTGTGGATCTCCACCTTGTATCATAAACTCTTCAATTACTCTATGGAAAATAACTCCATTATAATAACCTTCTTTTGCGTGTGTTACAAAGTTTTCTACGGCTTTTGGCGCAACATCTTCAAAAAATTTAACTGTTATATCTCCATAACCTTTAATATGGAAAATCGCAATTTGATCGCCTGTATTTGGCTCTGACATTTGCTTTTGAGCTTTAGCTATAGCTTGTTCTATAGTAATATTTTCTATATCTTTCATAAAATCTCCTGTTTCATCAAAATTATCTTCATAATTTGGCGTTTCAGATGGTTCCTCTGTTTCTGAAGTTGCACTTACTTCATTTTTATTTTTCTTTTTATTTTCTAAATAAGCTAATGTTTCATCATCACTATCACTAGTTTCAGACTTTTCCCCACAAGCTGTTAAAGAAAAAATCATAACAATTATTAAAATTAAAACTAATAATTTTTTTATTATTTTCATTAATTTTTACCTCAAAATTATTTTTTTACAACAAGATTTAAAATTTTTCCTGGTACATAAACTTCTTTAATAACTTCGTTATTTTCAAGTATTCTAGCTACTTTCTCGTCTTTTTTAACCTCTTCTAAAATCTCTTCTTTTGAAAGATTTGAAGAAACCTCAACTTGAGCCTTTAATTTTCCATTTACTTGAACTGGAATAATTATATTTCCACCTTGTAATTCTTTTTCGTTTATTTCTGGCCAAGCTTCATTATGAATAGAAGTTGTTTTTCCTAAGATACTCCACTCTTCTTCCATAAAATGTGGAGCAAGTGGCGCCAAAACTTTAAGTAAAGTTTCTACACAATTTACTAAAACTTTTTTATTAATATTTGGCTCACTAATATAAGAATTTATTCCATTTAATAATTCCATTGATCTAGCAACAGCAGTATTAAATTGGAAATCTTCAATATTTTTAGCCATTGATTTTATTGTTTGATTTTTAAGTCTTAAAAGTTCTT
>CANPWV010000017.1 GCA_947585105.1 uncultured Clostridia bacterium | reverse complement strand
TAAATCTTTTTCTAGAATTTTATTTTTATCTAAATCTACTTTTTCAATTTTCTTCTTTAGTATTGCTTTTAATAACGCTTTTGTTATTTCTTCATTTCCTACATGACCAAATATTCTTTTAAACACATAGTCGTTTGTGGGATTAAATGATATTTTTCCATTTTCATCTTTTTTTGACATTTACATCTCTCCTTTTTTAACTTCAATTTTTTATTTCTTATTTTAATCTCTTATCTTTAGTTATAAAAATTTTTAAATAAAAAAATATCTTTTTTAATCACACCCTTTCTTGAATAAATTTTATATTTGATATTTGTTTGGAAAAAATCTTAATTTGAATCAATTAAGATTAATTGAAAAAAACTGAAATTATAATACCACATTTTATTCAAAATGCAATAGTTTTTTAATAAAAAATAATTATAAAAAAATTGAGGTCGGAAGTTTTTACACTTCCGACCTCTTTGCGATTAACAAACCTGACTTTTGGGTGATAAGTCAGTAAGAAAATTATCTATTATTCAGGCTTTTGTAAAAGTACCTTCTAAAGTACTTATAATACGGAAGAGTCCATAAGCCGTCATCCGGCTCAACTTTTAAGATTCCCGTCACCTGATTTTCGCAATCGCGTGTGTCCTCCTCATTTTCAAAAAGGAGTCCAAATCTTTCCGTTCTCTTGACTTTTGGCAAATTTAAAATTTTCAGCCATGGAACAAGTTCCATAAAATCATTCCTTTCTTTTTCATTTTCTTTAACTATTGTATAAATTTTGTAAGCCAACATCCCAAAGAAAACAGTACAGCCAACAACGGCCAAAAAACTAAATGTTATTGGACTACCACTGAGAATTTCATCCCATTTTTTGCTTAGTCCAATCCAAACAGGTCCCATAAAACCTACTTCGCCGAAATAAGCCATAAAGTTCAGAAACAACTTTAAAAGTATTGGACCAAAGCCCAACACCGCCATAACACATAAGAATAGATAGTAAAACACTTTTTAGTTCTCCTTCATTTGTTGTATTTTTTTACTTCTTACCTTAATGTTACTACACCCAATATAACATTTAATAAGGCTAATTTTTATTTTACCATCTTTAATCGTTTATGTCAAATTGTCTATTTTTTATATTTTTATAAATCTTTACCAAGAACATCAGTACACAAATTCCTATTACAAATCCAATAGAATCTATTATTACATCTTGTACTTTTCCGAGCTCGTCCGAGGAACAAAAACTTGATGAATTTCATCTGAAATAGAATATAAAACTCCTAGAATTATTGAAAATATTACTTGCTTTTTAGAATCTATATCAAATGTTAAAAATAGCCCATAAAACAAAATTCCGTCCAATCATATATTCAGTTAAATGAGCCAATTTTCTTATAACAGGTTCTAATTTTTTTAAAACATTTTCATCATTTGAAAATATTTTTGCAATTTTTAAACTTAATCCCGAAGATTTTTCGGCGTTATCATTAGAAAGCCCAAATACTGTTGCAAGCCAAAAACAAATTAATATAATTAAAAAAATTTTTAATATATTTTTTTTCATAAAAGCTCCAATTACTTAAAATTTTCGAATAATATCTTATATTATTTTTAAAAATTTGTAAAGTTTATTTAAAAAAATCCTTCTCCTATTTTTAAGAGAAGGATTAGAAAATTATTTGTTGTCAAATATTTGATTCATTCCATTCATATAAAATTTCTTTTGAGCCAATCTTTCTTCTACTCCATTTAAAGCTTCGCCAAATCTTTGGAAATGAACAATTTCTCTTTGTCTTAAATATTTTAAAATATCTACAACTTCTTTATTATCTTGACACAAATTAATTAACTTTTCATAAGTTGCACGAGCTTTTTGTTCTGCTGCAAGATCTTCAGTTAAATCTGCAACAGGATCTCCTTTTACAGCAATATACGAAGCGGTCCATGGATTTCCAGCTGCACTTTGAGGATAAACTCCCCATCCATGATCTGTATAATAATCTCCAAGTCCAGCTTCGTCAAGTTCTTTTGCACTTGCTCCATCTGTCAATTGATGGATAATAGTTCCTACCATCTCAAGGTGAGAAAGTTCTTCGGTTCCGAATATCGTTCAAAACCGCTTTTGACTTTTTATCAGGCATTCCAAATTTTTGTGATAAATAACGAAGTGAAGCACCTAACTCGCCATCTGGTCCGCCATATTGGCTAATTATAACTTTTGCCAAGTGTGGATCACGCTTTTTTATATTAATTGGGTACTGTAAAGTTCTATCATAAGTCCACATTATTTTTCACTCCTTTCCCAAGGCCAAGCCTCGTAAACCCAGTCACTCCATGAATCTGCTTCATCATAAATTGTCAAAGGTCCATATTCTTTTTCATAAATTCTTTTATATTCATTAAGCTTTTCAACATACTCGTTGTGCAATTTCAAGGCTTTTTCGTCACATGGATGAGTATCCAAAAATAACGCCATATCATTTGCAGAAAATTTATATTCCATAATTTTCATTAATAGTTCATTTTTACTTAATTTTTCATTTTCCATTATCTTCTGCACCCTCTCTCATTGTAATTTCTCAAATAATTTATTTCAGCCATTGATTGATTTGGATAATATGGGCTTAAAAGCTCTGGAAACATTGTTCCATAAGCTAAGCCTTCAGCTGGTGTATAAACACTTCTTATATTTTGAACTGGAACATAAGAATATCCATATCTTAAATTTAATGGCAAACTATTATTTGTTGCCATAAAACCGTCATCTGAATTAACTGAATTATTATTAAAACTATTGTTTATATATCTACTATTACTACACATAATTTTTACCTCCTTTTTTTATATTTTATGTCAATCAAAAAAAATTGTTAAAAATTGTAGATTTTTAATTTGTTTTAATATAGAATAGTTTTATAAATAAAAAGAGGTAAAATTTATGAGAAAAAGACGAAAGAAAATTGATAGTTTAGAGCAATTAATCATTGCGATTATTTTAATAGGAATATTTTTAGTAGTTAGCAAATTTTTGCCAAAAGACTTAAAGACTAAACAAGGAACGACATCAAGACCAGAACTTTCTTTTAGTATGGAGGATTTACCTGAATTTGACGAATCAACTCCTTATGTCGTTATAAACGAAAATATTCCAGATTTTGAAGAAAAATATTTTACAACTCAGAGTTTTGAGCAATATAGCGAGTTAGATAATTTGGGAAGATGCGGAGTAGCTTTTGCAAACGTTGGAATTGATATTATGCCAACAGAAGAACGTGGAGCAATTGGAAACGTTAAGCCAAGTGGCTGGAAAACTATTAGATATGATATTGTAGATGGAAAATATTTATATAATAGATGTCATTTAATCGGCTATCAACTAAGCGCCGAAAACGCCAACACAAAGAATTTAATAACTGGAACAAGATATTTAAATGTCGAAGGAATGTTACCTTTTGAAAATGAAGTAGCTGATTATGTTAAAGAAACAAAAAATCACGTTTTATATAGAGTAACTCCTGTTTTTGAAGGTGAAAATCTAGTAGCAAGCGGAGTTCAAATGGAAGCCGAGTCTGTTGAAGACAGAGGAAACGGCGTTGAATTTAATGTTTATGTTTACAATAATCAACCAGGAATCGAAATAGATTACCTTACAGGTGACAGTAAATTAATAGAAAATAAATAAAGGCAGTTGACCAGACTGCCTTTGATTAGTTTGTACTAATCTTGAGAATTTTGGTTTTCATCATCTTTACTATTACTAAGTAATAATAAAACAATTAATCGCCAAATCAAATCGAATGAACTCAAAATGTTCACCTCCCTTCATAAAGATTTCCTTTATGAAAAGGATATTTTTATTATAATTGTTTTTTTAATAATTTGCAACATTTTTTTATATTTTTTTGCAATTATTTTAAAAGCTTATATTTTATACTATTTTTATTTTTTTAATTCAATTTAAAAAATGAATTAAAAAAAAGATTTGACATATAATAAAAAATATAGTATACTATATTTAGCTTAAGCGAGAGAATAATCGAAGAACTCGAATGTTCAAAGAGATATGTTGACCACATATCTCATTTTTTTGTAAAAAAAATAAAGGCAACTTCATTAAGTTGCCTTTTATTTAAATTAATTTATTGATTTTCTAAAAGTTCATGATATTCTTTTGTTTTTTTGTAATTTTCTGTTACTTCTCCCTCTGTTAAAGCTCTGTTATAAAGTCTTAAAGAATAACAATCACCCTTTAATAAATGCCATTCAGGTCCACCACCTAAACTACATAATCCAACACAAAAACAATTAAAATCATATTTTAAATCTTTATTAATAAGAAAATCCCATAATAATTTATTTAATCCTTTCTTGTCTTGTGATACCCCATCTACATAAATTTCTTGGGTTATAGACAAATTATCAGTAACCCCATGTTCTGGAAAACTTTCAGTAAATTGTTCAGTAGGATCAACAACAATAGTTAAATAAAAACTTTTACTAAAGTCTTCTACACCCAAATCTAAATATTGATTCCAATAACCATCCTCTAAATCGACAATACCACTTGAATAAAATTTATTTTTATCAGTCACATAATCAGGATCCCACCATTTTAATATATCACCATATAAAGGACTCCATATAGCTTGATATTTTCCTTCGGAAGGACTTATATTAAATCGTAGCATTGCCTGATCTTCTAAATTTCCAGTCCATAGCCCAAATAGTCCTATACATTCCGGTATACTAACACCACGCCCAGGATTCTGATTCCAGTCTCTCCCATCTTCTTCCATCGTTCCATAAAACTCAAATGTAAAACCATTTTCTACAATCTCATTAATATAATTTTTTTCTTCTAAATTAATTTTTATATAATCATCTACCCCATCAAATTTAAAGCTTGACTTTGTTATAGCTTGTGATAAATCAACTTTTCCATCATCTCCGCTATACCCAACAAGTTCTACTCCATCACCTAAATTGCTTATATCATAATTTTTCTTATCTTCTTCTGACAAGTTATTATATTCGTCCATCATTCCGTGGGTCTATATTTAAAATTAAATTTTCAGGTGTATAATATTCTGAAAAATCTTCTACACTCAAAAATTTATGTTTTCCCTCTTCAAAATTTACAATTTCTCCTGTCAAATAATTAACTATATAACTATTTGTTAATTTTTTTCCGTTTACATCTGTTCCTTTTTCTAAATAATACCAATTTGTTCCATACTTGTTTGTAGTTTTATCATCAACCGTTTCTGTTACAATTTTCCAACTTGCAGCGTTTTCTAGATTTTTTGTAAGTAGTTTTTCACCAATCATTTTTCCTTGATCAACAGTTTTTCCTGTATTCAAATCTATTTGAACATCTGAAACTACAAATTCAATAGCCTCTTTTTCAGAAGCAAAAGTCGTTTCTTTACTAGCTTTTTGAGCATTATTTAATACTCCATTGTCCCCTACTATTGCGTTTATTGACACTCCGTGCCAAAATTAGTAAAACTATAATTGTAATTATTAGAGCTATCAATGTAATTCCACTATTTTTCTTTTGTTCTTCCATTTTCTTTCCTCCAATAAAATCATCTTATACACGTATAACGTGTATCATAAAAATATTATACACGTAAAATGTGTATAAGTCAATACACGTTTTATGAATATTTTATAATAAAAGTATCTTATAAAAAAGGAATTAAAATAATGAATTTAAGAATTAGAAATTTAAGAGAAGATAAAGATTTAAAACAAAAAGATATTGCTAAATTATTAAATTGTACTCAACAAACATATTCTAGATATGAAACTGGAGAAAATAATATTGATATTCACAGTCTAATTAAACTTGCCGATTTTTATAATACATCTATTGATTATATAGTTGGAAGAACAAATAATCCAAAAAGAATATAAAAAATCTCCCCCTGTCAGTTGTTTTGACAGGGGGAAATTTGTATCATTCCTTAGAACTTAGATAGTTTGGCTTGTAAAGCCGAATAGTGGCAACGCAGTAGCCTTGATCTCGAAGAACGTGCTCAACTCTGCTAAGCCCGAAAATTTTGGGCTCACTGTAAATTCTGAACGCCACCGCCTCATCTAAGGCCGATTCAGGAATCTGAGCTAAGATTTCCGCAATAGATGGTATAGCCACATATTCTTTACGACCACCGACGACTTTGGTTTCGATTTTGCAAATACAAGCAAAATCAAAATACGTCTGATATTCAGAGTTAACGCCAGGTCCTTCAAGCGTAAATTCAGAAAGCGGAACTTTTTGGTAAAGTTCGAAAAGATTTAAAGGGCGGATATTATAAAGCTTACCTCCGACTTCTTTCAAAGGTTTTACTTTCTTATACCGTTTCATCAAATCTTCTTCTGAGATCTCTGGGATTGATACATTGAACATGAAAACTCCTCCTTAAATTATCTTGGAGGTTTGAAACCTCCAAGTATTTGACTCTTTGGTTTCAAAAAATTAATCAAGTCTTAACAATTATATCACAATTTACATAAAATTACAAGGTCTTATTTTTCTATAGCGTGAACTACTATTCTTTCTTTATTAGAATTTCCGCATGTTACAAGTGTTATCATATTATTTGAGTAATTTATATCTTGATTAAAATTAATTTTGCTTTTACTTAGAGCATCATCAATATATTTTTTCTTTTCTTCTTCTGTAAAGCTGTTTTTAGTAATTTTTGAATCAGGTTTGCAAACATATACAGAAAATACTCTATAAATTTTCTCACTATTTTCAGTATATATTTCAACATCAATATTTTTTCCTAATTCTCCTGTGTAAATTTTTTGAAGATTTGCAAACATCCTATCATTTTTCATATTATGGCCATAAATAAGAGTATTTTCATCCTCAAATTCTTCGTTTACATTACTATATACAAATATACTACCAGAATAATTATAGTCTCCATAAATATCTTTTCTTAAATAATATTCGTCAGTCTTTCCTTTCATAATCGGGTAATTTATGTAAGTATCATATATTTTAATCCAACCTATAACATCTTTGTTTATTTCTTTTAGCTTTTTAAAATCTACTTCTATACTTCCTACACTTTCCTGTGTTTCAGTATCTGTAAGATTCATAGTTGGCTTTACAGATACAACTTTTTTATAAAGCCCTTCTTCCATTTTTTTCAATTTTCTATCTGATTTTACCCAAATAAAAACTTTATAACTAGAAAAAATGAAAATTATTATAAAAATTATAAGAACTATATTTATTATCTGAATTTTATTTTTTCTTTTTACAACTCTTTGCATAGATAAGTTTTCTCCTTTTTAAAATAGGAAATTAGAGTTTTATACTCTAATTTCCCTTAAAACTATCTTTTAAAATTTTGATGTTTCTTTTTATAAATAATAAATACAATTCCAATAAATGAAACAATCATAAGAGTTATAAATAATCCAATAGCCATATCTGATGTGTTTGGAGGAAGTGGATTCTTATTATTTGAATCTGGCTTATTATTTTGTGATTCTTCTGGTTTCTTATCTGTTTCACCTGAAGGTATTTCTTCTGGCTTTTTATCTACATCTCCTGTAGAACCTTCTTCTGGTTTTTCTTCGCCTTCTCCTTGATTTCCAGTATTTCCTCCTGGAGTTTCTTCAACAAGTGTTTTTTCAAATTCTTTATACTCTTCTTCTATATTAGGATAATCACTTCCATTTTGAACTCTAGCTTCTGAATTATCAGTAGTATTTACTATAACCATACTAGAAAGTGAACTTATGGTATTATTCTCATTTTCAAAGTATATTTTTCCATCTACAACTGTAAATTCATAAGCTCCTATAATATTAGTAATACTACTTCTAGCTTGTATATTGATATCATCTGGAATTTCACTTTCTTCTAAAATATATGTTCCATCTGTTAATCCTTTAAATATAGCTTTTCCTCTAGCTTTTATTTCATCTATAAGCAATTCTCTATTATTTTCAATTTTTAACAATTTCAAAGTTATTCCATCAACGAATTTATTATTTTGATCAACAGTATAAACTACTAAATCTGTAGATGAAGCTACAACTGTAACATGGCAAACACCATAAATAGTATCTTCTTTTCCATCTACATATACTTTAATATCTGTTTCTCCTACTTTATGAGGTTTAACAACTCCATTTTCTACAGAAGCAATTTCTTCATTTTCAGATTTCCATCTTATTTTAGAAGAATCATATTCAGCATCTAACGGTAAATAAGAAACTGTTAAAGTTTTTTCTTCATTATCTTTTAACTTTAATTCAGAATCAATTACTAATTCTTCTACATCAAGAGGTTTAACACTTACTTCACAAGTAGCTGTTTTTTCACCAACTGTTACTGTAATAGTAGTATTTCCTTTTGATACAGCTTTTACATTTCCATCATTATCTACACTAGCAATATTAGAATCTTTTGATGACCATTTAATTTCATTACTATCTGTAGAATTTAGAGGTGTAATTGTAGCTTCTAATTTTTGACTATCTCCAATTGTTAATTCTAAAGAAGTTGGATTTACTTCAACTTTTTCTACATCAATTGGTAAAACTTCAACTTCAGCTGTAGCTGTATGATTTGTATGACCTTCAGAGCAAATAACTTGAACTTGTATAGTAGCTGTTCCTACTTTTAAACCTGTAACATAACCTTCACTATCTATACTAACAATTCCATCTCCACTTGAAACAGACCATTTTATTTCTTGATAAGTAGCCTTTCCATCAGGATCATCACTACTTATATTTACATTAAAGTCTATACCTTCACCGATTTTTATTGTTTGTTTTTCAGAAGGAATTAGTTTTACATCAGTTACATTATGAGGTTCTTCAACAATATTTATCGTATATTCTTTAGAAATTATTTTATCTTTAGAGCCATTTGCAATAGCTTTTAATGTGTATGTTCCTAAAGCATCATCGCTTGCTGTTACTTCATATTTTCCATCACTATTTTGAATAACTGTAACTTTATCATTTGGTGTTACTTCCCAAGTTATAGTTTTATCAGTAGTATTAACTGGTAAAACTGAAACATCCATTTTTAAAGTAGAGCCTTTTACTAAGTCTATTTCATTACTTGTAGTATCATCTATTATACTAGTTGCATAAGTTTTCTTAACAGTAACTAGACATTCAGCTTTCTTCTCATTATTAGTAATAGCAATAACTTTAACTGTAACCTCTTCACCATTATTTAAAGATTTAGCTGTAACAAATCCATCTTCAACTGTTACAAAATTATCTTTACCTTCTTCTACTGACCAAGTAATTTGTTTGTCTGTAGTAGTAACTGGATCAAAAGAAACTCCAAGTGTATCATTTTCTCCAACCTCTAATTCAAGTTTTGTTTTATCTAAAGTAATACTATTTGGAACTATATGAGTAGTATTAACTATTACTTCTTGTTTTCTTTCTTCTCCATTTATATCAGTAATTTTAGCTGTTATCATAACAGGAACATTACTATATCTATTTACAGTTATTTCTCCTGACTTGCTAACAGAAACATATTCTGAATTACTAGATTCCCAAGTAACATTCTTAGAAACAACTTCTTCTCCGCCATCTTTTTCACGATATGTTTTAGAATTTAATTTGTATTTTTCTCCAACCATTATTTTTAGAGGAGATTCAATATCAAGATTATTTTCATCTAAAACTTTTAATTTTATAGGTTTATATACTATAATTCTAAATGTTCCACTATTAGCACTAATCTCATTTTCATCTTTCTTTAGAACTTCATATTCAGTTCCATTCCATCTCATTGGTTTAATATATAATATTCTTTGGTAACCATTTTCAGCTGTGGTAATATTATTAAAAGTCATTACTCTATTTTTATGATTTGAATTAGGTGAAAATGGTGATCCTGATGAATCTCTTGAACCATTATCACACCACTCATATTTAATATAATCTGGGTGATAATCAGGTTTAATATCATTTACTGGATCAAAATCTTTATTTAAGTTTACTGGTGTAAAATCTCCGCCAGTAACATTAACTATAGGTTCGATTTTTACATTATCTCCTTCAACAAATTCATAAGTTGATTTATCTAATGAGACATTAAATACTTCAAAAGTAAAGTCACTAGAAAGTCCTTTTTTCTCTTCTTCTTTATGGATAGATGAATCTACAAATGAGGCTTCTAAAACAGCACCTGTAGTAATTTCATTATATTTTACTGTAATATTTTGAGCTTTATCTTTTTCACTAATAGGTTGTCTTACACCATCTATAAAGATACTATCAATCTCATATCCCTCTTCTGGAACAATTTCAAATACTTTTTCATTTTCTTTCTCAGAGAAAGTTATATTTGCATTATAACCTTCTAGTTTAGTTCCTGAAAGCTTGATTTCTCCACCCTTTGAAGAAGCAGTAACTAAAGTTTTTGTAGTATCTGTAGAAGTATTATTAACAGCAGCTACTGTAAATGGAGAGAAGCTCTTAACCAAAAGAACTAATCCTTGACGAGTAACTGTTACAGGAATTTCTTCAACTTCACCTGTAAGTTTATCTGTTTCAGGATCAACTATATAGTGATAAGCTTTAAATGAAAGTTTTCCATCTTTAGCAAAATCTTCATAAGTAGTACCATCTGGGAAACCTAAAGCAATACGAACACCTTGACCTGTTTTTAGTACTTGCATCTGACAAACAGTAATACTAATATTATAAGTATTTACAGTTCCTGAAACTATATTTTGTTCTCCAAATTGGTGTTCAATAGCATCTTCCATTTGAGCTTTTTGATTTGGAGAAGTTTCAGCTGTAACTAAAGTTAATCTTTCTCTTAAAGCATTCATGAAAGTTTCATCATTTCCATAATTTTTAGACTGTTCATCCATATAGTTATTCATGTAATCATCAAAATAATCTTTGAAAGTTATTTCTTTTTCATCACCTGTAAGATTATCTTTCATGTTCCAACTACTTAAATCAACAGTATTTGAATCCATAAGTTGTGGTTGACCATAAACATTTCTTCCATAACCTTGAGCTTTATAAGCTGAACAATAACGACGGAAAGTCATTCCAATAGATTCTGGTAAAGGTTGTTTTAAGCTTTTAGTACCAATTAAATTTTCAACTTGGAATGTATAATATGTATGATCATCAGCCCACATTTGACTAGCTCTAAATCTAAAGCTAACTTCATCTTTACCATTCCATTTAATATCTTCAAGAACAGCATATTCTCCAGCAGTAGCACCCGCGTTATCAACACTTATTCCAGCTCCACCACTTGTAGTCATTTTAATATTTATGTCAGATTCACTACATCCATCTTTTAATTTTAAGTTTTCATCAAACTTCATTACAATAGTATACCAGTCTTCAGCGTATAAAGTTCCACCTGGTGAAAGATTTATACACATTGGAGGTTTAACATAATTTCCATATTTATTATCAATTACACCTGTTCTTATTGTAAGAGTATCTTCGGCCTCACCAAAGTAAGCCGCACCTTGTAACATAAGTTCATGATGACGTGTTTCCCATGATATATATTTTTCACTATCTTTATTATTTATAGGGAAACTTGGATCTTGAAATTCTTTTTTTGAAGAAGCAAATCCAGGTGGAACATCTGTAACAGCAACCTCTAACTTACGAACTTGTGGAAATTCAAGCTTTGTAAAATATTCAGCATTACCCTCTTCTTCACTACCATGTCTTGGAGTTTTACTTTCAATATAATTAAATTTTGTTGTATCATCATAAGCAATATACCAAGGATCTATATACCACCAATCAGATGTCTGCCATTCATCTGTTCCTGGATAATACATATATGTTTTAACTATTATATATTTTCCTTCTTCAGCGTTTTGAGTATAGTTTTTACCATTATAACTTATATAAACTGTACTACTTTCAAAAGCATCATCTGTTTGATCATCAAATTGATAGTCTTTATCAAATTCAACTTTAATTCCTTTACTTTCAGGGTCTATATAAACATAAGTTTCTCTTAAAGAATCTCTAGAAAGAGTAGGATATGTAAATTCATAATTAGCGCTAGAAATAATTCCTTGTGGGAAATGATGAGAAGCAAGTGTTCCTTCTCCTACTAACCAAAATTCTCTAGTTTCATGTGTACTATTTCTTTGATACCACCAACGACTATTTGTAGGGTCGTCATGTGTAACATCAACACCATACCATTTTCCATCAATTTGAACATAATTCCAAATATGTGGTTCATTTATAGTAGATTTAGGACTATATATACCTGTTACACAAATACAAGGAATTCCTAATCTATCTAATATTGCTTTAAAAGTTCTAGTGTAAGCTTCACATACACCAGTTTTATAAATTAAGCCATCATAAGCTGTTCTACATGTACTATGTTCATCTTTATGATCTGGGCTTCCATATAAAGGACATAAACGATCTGGAGCAACTAAGTCTTCTTCATGTCTGTAAACCATATTTTTTACAACATAATCATGAGCTTCTCCTACCATTCTAATGGTTTCTTGAACATCACTACTAAAATGACCTTCAGTTTTACCATCTATTTCACTAAGCTCTTTTCCTTCACCATCTGTTAGTTTTCCATTATTTCTAATTGAGTCTACAACTTTATTTAATGTATCATTATATTGTTTTATTGCACCTTCAATTCCAGTTCCATAACCACCATTAGCAGTATTACATCTCTTTTCACTCATACCAGCTAGTAAATATGAATCACTTCTACCAGCTCCAAGAAAAGCATGTAATTTTCCACTTTTATCTTGAGTTACACGAATTGAAAGTTCATCCCAATCAACATAGAAACAATCAGGATGATCATTTTGGAAAGCATCTCTAGCAGCACCATAATCTTTTAGTAATTGGTCATTTCCATTAACAGCCAAAGCCATAGATGATTCACTTATTTTGGCTGTTATTTCCATACTTTCCCCTTTTTTAAATATTCCTTTACTATACATTTCATACATGGAATCATAAATTCCTTTAGCATTAGGCGTTAATTGATTGTAAAAATAACGATTCCATTCTGTATTCATTATTATTTCTTCTGACGCAAATACTTTAAATAAATTCAAAGAAATAGCAGTTATAATTAAAGCAATTATCGTCAAAATTAAAATCATAATGAACATTTTTTTGCTTTTTAGTTTTTTCTCCTTATTTACTCTCATAAAAAACCCCCTTTTTGTTCATTTTTTAAGCAATGACATTATATCATTTATAGATATTATGGTCAATACACTAAAATGTATCATTTTTGTAACTTTTTATCGAATTTTTAACATATTTTTTTCCTAAAAATTTCCTTTGATTTTAATATACTAAAATGTTATTATTTTTTTAGTAATATAACTATTTGTTTGGAGGTTTTTATGAAATTTAATTTAGATAAAAAAGCTTTGAATTTAATTTTAAAATTTGAAAAAATTTCTTTTATTTTTTCTTTAATTGGAAGTTTAATTCTTTACATACATTTAAAATTTTACATAGATAACATTCTTTTTGAAATTGGAATTAATATTTTTAAAATTGGCTTAATTTCAGGAATTTCTTCATTTTGTTTTGGAACATTTTTTAACCGGAATCCAAAAAGGTTTAATAAAATAAAAAAATCCCAAAAGTTTTCCACTTTTGGGCATTTTTTTATCTTTTATCAATCTCTTCTTTGAACAATTTGTTAAGTAATTGTGGATTAGCTTTTCCTTTAGTTTCCTTCATTGCTTGGCCAACTAAGAAACCTAAAGCTCTGTCTTTTCCGGCTTTAAAATCAATTATTGATTGTGGATTTTCGTCCAAAATCTTAATTACAACTTCTTTTATTTGACCCTCGTCTGAAATTTGAATCCATCCTTTTTCTTCAACAATTTTGTTAGGATTTGTTTCATTTCCTTCAAACATTTCCTCTAAAACTTTTTTAGCAATAGCTGAAGAAATTTTTCCACTATCTATTAATTTTACAAGTTCTCCTAACTCTTCTCCTGTAAATGGAATAGAATCAGGCTCTTCGTCTTTTTCATTTAAAACTCTAGCAATATCAGACATAATCCAGTTACTAACAGATTTAGGATTATCGCAAACTTTTATAGCCTCTTCAAACATATTTGAATAGTATTTTGAAGAAGTAATAATATTTGAAGCTTTTATAGATAATTCATAATCTTCTAAATATCTCTTTTTTCTACTCTCAGGTAATTCTGGCAAGTTCTGTCTTATATTTTCAATATATTCATCAGATAAAATAATTGGTCCTAAATCAGGATCTGGGAAATATCTATAATCTTGAGCATCTTCTTTATCTCTCATTGGAAAAGTTTTTCCGAGAAACATCATCCCATCTTAAAGTCTCTTGACTAATTGTTCCGCCGTTTTCTATAACTTCAATTTGACGTTCTGACTCATATTTTATAGCTCTTACTATACTTCTAAATGAACTCATATTTTTCATTTCAGTTCTAGTTCCAAGCTTTTCAGCTCCTTTTTTTCTTACAGAAACATTAACATCAGCTCTTAAAGATCCCTCTTGCATCTTACAATCTGAAATTTCAATATATTCAAAAATTGATTTTAATTTTCTCATATAATTTTCAGCTTCTTCCGCGCTTCTCATGTCAGGTCTTGAAACGACCTCAATTAGCGGAACTCCGGCTCTGTTAAGATCTACAAAACTTCCTCTTCCAAATTCGTCATGATTTAATTTTCCCGAATCTTCTTCTATATGAATTCTTTCAATTCTAATTTCTTTACTTTCGCCATTTTCAAGCTCTATATTTACTTTTCCATCATGGCAAAGTGGTAAATCAAATTGAGAAATCTGATAAGCTTTTGGAAGGTCTGGGTAAAAATAATTTTTTCTATCATTTTTACTAACTTTTGTAATCTCACAATTTGTAGCAAGACCAGCTTTTACAGCATATTCTACAACCTTTTCATTTAAAACAGGAAGTGAACCAGGAAGAGCCATACAAACTGGACAACAATGAGAGTTTGGCTCACCACCAAATTCAGTTGAGCAAGAACAGAAAATTTTTGTTTTTGTTGAAAGCTCACAGTGAACTTCTAAGCCAATTATTACTTCATAATCTTCTTTTGCCATTAGTTCTCGCCTCCTTTAAATGTTGGTTTATTATTTTCTCTAAAATTGATAGCTTGTTCATAAGTAAATCCAGCTCTGAAAATTTTATTTTCTTCAAAAGAATTTGCAACTAATAAAAATCCAATTGGTAAACCTTTTGAATCTAACTTACAAGGAATGCTCATTCCAGGAAGTCCAGCAATATTTACAGGAACTGTACAAATATCAGCCATATACATTTCTAGCGGATTATTTGATTTTTCTTCCATTTTAAAAGCTGTTGTTGGTGATGTTGGAGTTAAAATCAAATCATATTTTTCAAATAATTTATCATACTCATTTTTTATTATTGTTCTAACCTTTTGAGCCTTTTTATAATAAGCGTCATAATAACCAGAAGATAACACATAAGTTCCTAAAATAATTCTTCTTTTTACTTCAGATCCAAATCCTTCTGAACGAGAATTTTTGTAAATATCTTTTAGATTCTCAAAATTTTCTGTTCTATAACCATATCTAATTCCATCAAATCTTCCTAAGTTTGAACTAGCTTCAGCGCAAGCGATTATATAATATGTAGCTAAAGCGTATTTTCCGACATTTAGTGAGCATTCTTCGACTTCGGCGCCTAGCTCTCTATATTTATCAGCAACTTCTAAAATCGCTTGTCTTACCTCTTCATTTGTTCCTTCTCCCAAAAATTCCTTTGGAAGACCTATTTTCATTCCTTTTACATCATTTACAAGTGATTTTGTATAATCTTCTTTTGGTCTACTTGAAGATGTTGAATCTTTCTCGTCATGTCCTGAAATTAAATTAAGCAAAATTGCTGAATCCGTAACATCTTTTGTTATAGGTCCTATTTGGTCAAGAGATGAAGCAAAAGCAACTAAACCATATCTTGAAACTAATCCATAAGTTGGCTTTAAGCCTACAACACCACAAAGACTAGCTGGTTGACGAATACTTCCTCCTGTATCTGATCCTAAAGTCCATGGTGCTAAATCAGAAGCAACACTAGCAGCAGAGCCACCTGAAGAACCACCAGGAACTGTTCCTAAATCCCATGGATTATGAGTTTTGAAAAAAGCAGATTGTTCTGTTGAACCACCCATAGCAAACTCGTCCATATTTAGTTTCCCTAAGAAAATTATATCTTCTTTTTTTAACTTTTCAATAACAGTAGCATCATAAGGAGATTCATAATTTTCTAACATTTTAGAACTACAAGTTGTCTTTGTTCCTTTGATATTCATATTGTCTTTTATTCCAATAGGAATACCAGCAAATTTTCCTAATTTTTCTCCATTTTTTCTTCTTTCATCTATCTTTTTAGCTTGTTCTAAAGCCTCTTCTTCTAAAGTTGAAACATAAGCTTTAACTAAGCCATCTTTTTCTCTAATTCTATCAAAATAGCTTTTTACTAAATCATAAGAGGTAACTTCGTTTTTCTCTAATTTTTCAGCTATTTCATGTACTGTATATTCATATAATTCCATAAGTTTCCCTCCTTTTAATTAATAACTTTAGGAATCCTAAACATTCCCTCATCTTTACTTGGCGCATTTTTAAGTAATTCTTCTTTTGAAATTTCTTGTTTTACTTCATCTTTTCTAAAAACATTATATTCACCGTTAATTCCTACGGTTTCTTTAATTTCGTCAGTATTAAGATTATTTACAACTTCAGCAAATTCCAAAATATCTGTTAAATCTTTTTGATATTTTATAATCTCTTCTTCAGTCAAATTAAGACTTGCAAGTTTAGCAATATGAATAATTTCTTCTTTACTAATTGCCATAATTATTCTTCCTTTCTTTTTATTTAATCTTTTATATTATATACTAATATAACAAAAAAAACAAGCAGTAAATCTCATTTACCGCTCGTTTTTTGATTTTAAATTTATTTATTTCCCATTTTATTTTTTCTTAAAAATGTAGGAATGTCTAAACTATCTGAGCTGTTGTCAATAGAAGAAGCTGGTGTACTTTGAACTGTTGAACTTCTCTTTCTCCAAGCATCAGCAACAATTCCTTCATAACCTGTGTTATTTTGTTTTTCATTGTCTTTTTCAAATCCTGTAGCTATAACAGTTATTTTAATTTCATCTCCCATTGAATCATCTGTAACTGTACCAAAGATAATATTTGCTTCAGGGTCAGCGCTTCTTTGAACTAATTCAGCAGCAGTATTTGCTTCTAATAATCCAACATCGCTTCCACCAGTAATATTTATGATTACACCTCTTGCGCCTTCGATAGAAGTTTCTAATAATGGACTTTGGATAGCTTGTTTTGCAGCATCTTCAGCTCTGTTTTCACCACTAGCAATACCAATACCCATGTGAGCCATACCTTGATTTAACATTATTGTTTTAACATCTGCAAAGTCTAAGTTGATTAAACCAGGAACTGCGATTAAATCTGATATACCTTGAACACCTTGTCTTAAAACATCATCAGCCATTCTGAAAGCTTCTATCATTGATGTTTTTCTGTCAATTACTTGTAATAACTTATCATTTGGAATTACAACTAAAGTATCAACTTTACCTTTTAGACTAGCAATACCACGTTCAGCTTGAGCTAATCTCTTTTTACCTTCGAATGTGAATGGTTTTGTAACAACACCTATTGTTAAAATTCCTAGTTCTTTAGCAACTTGAGCAACAACTGGGGCAGCACCTGTTCCAGTTCCTCCACCCATACCAGCAGTAACGAATACCATATCAGCACCTTTAATTATTTCAGCAATTTCAGCTTTGTTTTCTTCAGCAGCTTGAGTACCGATATCAGGGTTAGCGCCAGCTCCTAAACCTCTAGTTAATTTTTCACCAATTTGTAATTTTGTTGTGGCTTTTGATTTGTTAAGATCTTGTTTATCAGTATTTAGAACGATAAATTCAACATTTTTAATTCCAGCTTCAATCATTCTGTTTACAGCATTATTTCCAGCACCACCAACTCCAATTACCTTAATAGTAGCTGTTCCGTCCATACTATAATTCATATTATCTTCCATATCCATTATCATTAGGTGATTCCTCCTTTATTTAATTAAAATATATATTTAATAAAAATTAAAACCTAAACTTATTTTATTTTCTCAATTTTATGAATAGAAAAATTCTTTAATTTTTTCTAATAAATCTTTAAAAACATGTTTTTCAGTTTTAGCATCAATATTACTTGAAACCGTTTCTGCGTAAGGTC
This sequence comes from uncultured Clostridia bacterium, assembly GCA_947585105.1. Lineage (GTDB taxonomy): Bacteria > Bacillota > Clostridia > TANB77 > CAG-508 > Scatovivens. The sequence continues at coordinate 7,846 of CANPWV010000017.1, read as the reverse complement.
TAGAAGCAATATATCTAACTAAAGCGTAACTTGTTCTATATGTAGATTTTATTGTACTAATTAGTCTTCCTGTTGAAATTTTTACTGGAATATTTAATATAATTTTTCCAGCCATATCACTTTTACTAATATTTACAATTCCTTCACCTGTTAGTATTACATCATTTATTATTGGCTTTAAGCCTCTAGCTGTAATATCTTTATTAATAATTGTAAATATTTCTTCAATTCTAGCTTCCATAATTTCAATTAGTTCTGAACTTTTTATAGTTTTATTTTTTCCATCTATGTCTTTACAAGTATTTAAACTAATATTATTATCATTATCTATAAATGACTTTAAAGCTAGTCCATATTGACGTTTTAATTTATCAGCCTCTTCTCTTGATATATTCAAACAATAAGCAATATCATTTGTAATATTATCTCCTCCTAAATTAATAGTATTACTATAAACATAAGATGTATTAGAAAAGACTCCTATTTCAGTATTTCCAGCACCAATATCTAGTATCATAACATTTTCTTTAAGTTCGTTTGTATCAAGAACTAAATTTCTTTCAGCAAGTGTTATTGGAACTATTCCGTCAATATCAATTCCTACTCTTTTAAAAATAGAACTTAATTTTTTCTTATATTCTTTTTCAGCTAAAATAATTTGAGCCGTTAATGTAAGAGATGAGCTAAATTTTCCAATAGGATCTGTAACAGGCTTTCCATCATCTAATATGAATTTATCTGGTACTATATCTATTAGTACTTTGTCTTCTGGTATTTCTATGTCTCTGACTTGCATAATACTAGAAGTTACATCTTTTAGACTTATTCCGGCAAATTTATCTTTCGTTTCTTTTACGATACTGTTCTGTACTATTGTAGTGTATTTTCCAGGAATTGTAGTATACGCTGAATTAATCTTAAAATTAGATATTTCTTCAGCTTCTTTGATTGTTTTAGAAATAGCAGAGCTTATAGCTTCTTCATCAACTATTACTCCTTTTTGTATTCCAGAACATTTACAATTTGTAGAACAAATAATTTCTATTTGATTGAAATTATTTACTTCACCAACAACTGTACTGACCTTAGAGGTTCCAATATCGATTCCTACTATTATGTCCCCTACTGCCAAAAAGCTCCCCTCCATTTTCTATTTATTTTTATTTATGCGATAAGAATATTACATTTTGGACAAAATGTCAAGAGAATTTGATACTTTTTTGTAATAAATGTAATATTTTTGTAACTTAAAATTTGTATCAAATTCTCTTAATCCTTGGTATTTCAATTATATTTGGTTTTTATTCTTTTGTTTCTTTTTTATCTTCTTTTTTATTTTTTCTTTTCTCTACCATATTTGTCCATTTTTCTAAATAATATCTTCTTATAATTGCTAAATTTGTAAACATTCTTCCAACAAAAACAATAATTGCAGCTAAATAAATATCAACATTTAATTTTTCTCCTAATATTGCTAGTAAAATTGAAAGAATAGCGTTTCCAAAAAATCCTGTTAAAAATATTTTTAAATCAAAATTTTTCTTAATTGTAGCAACAACTCCACCAAATACTGAATCTAGCGCAGCAATGATAGCTATTGCTAAATAATTTGAATATGTATATGAAACTATTGGCGCATTCAAACCAACTAGAGCTCCAACTAAACAACCTATAATTATCGCTATATATACCATTTTTTCTTCCTCCTACTCATCTATTTCTGAAGCATATTTATATTCTGTCATATCTCCATATTTTGGAATCATTACATTATCATTCAAAATATAACTTGCATCTTTTCCAGAATTTTTCATATTATCTAAAAAGCCATATTTTATATTTATACTACTTTCTAAATATTTTTGATTACCTATAGCTTTTATAACATAAGGTGAACTAATTCTTGATGTTATAAGATCATTTGCTGTATTTACATATATAAATTTATAATTTACACTTGAAAAATCTGTAAGAGCAACTATTCTCTGATTGTTTATTGAAATTGCTTCAGCTCCAGCAAGCTTTAGCTCATCTATTAATGAAAGTATATCTTCTACTGTAATTTGTTTATTATCAGTATCTTTTAAAGTAACCTCTATTCCTTGACCAGTAACATCAGTATATCCAGCAATTGTTTTAGCTTCGCTCACTTCTCTAGATAAAAGTTCTGAAATATCATTATTTTCATTAATTTCGTTTTGAAACTCTTCTATTCTTTGAGCGGTCTTATCTATCTCCTGAGTGTAATAGTCATATTCTTCTTTATATTTATCATAACTTTTTCGAAGTGAAGCTTCACTCATAACTTCCATTCCAGTTATATCTGTTTCTGTAACTGTTTTAAATTGAATAACCATTGTTAATCCAAGAACAAATGAAGTTATTGCAATAGATACAATTAAACCTATATTTACTTTCTTCTTTTTATTCATAACTTCTAACCTCTAACTTCTAATTAATATAATTTGCTGTAAATATTCCATCATATTTTGGAATAACAACAGTGTCAGATCTAGTTATTTTTACACTAATTCCAGCTTTTTTCATTAAACTTATAGTTCTTCCATTCATTGATACATTTCCATCTAATTCAGCTTTACTACCTATTGCACGGATTTCAAATGGACTTCCAACTTTTTCATCATTTATTTTTATAACATTTCCTATGCAAGTTATAGCTGTCGTACTTACAATTCTTTGACCATTTATTGAAATTGCTTCAGCTCCTCCTATACATAAGTCATTTACTATCGCTTTTAAATCACTATCATGTACAACTGTCGTTTCTGTTGGAAGAATATCACTTTCTTCTCCATCTGTTATTTTTATTATTATTCCTTCTCCTTGTAAAGAAGTTAGTCCTATTTGAGAATTAACTTTATTAAGTTCTTCAGAAAGCTCACTTGAAGCACTATCATTTACAGAAGCACTGTCAATTAAACTATTTAATTCTTTTTCTTTACTTTTAGCAATTTTTTCTTGTTTTTCTGATTTTTCTTTCATCTCTAGAACTTTATCACGCAACTCTCGCTCACTTCTTGTTCTAGCAGCACCTATTCCACTTTTACTTACAGTTTTTACTTGAATAAAAATTCCAAGTGTCAACAAGAAACACATTGTTCCAAGCAATATCGCTATCTTACCGTTTTTCATGAGTTCCTCCTATTTATTGTTCTTTAAAATATACATAATTTTCATTTAAATCGCCATTTACATATATAATTCCACTATGTCCAGCTTCTACTTCTAAAATCTTTTTCATATATAAGACTCTAGTGTTTAAATCATCTCCATCTCCTATATGAACTGTTTTTTGATCATCATCTAATCCTAAAACAAAATCATTTTCTTGAGAGACATCAACTGAATAAATTTTATTTTGAATACCATTACTTTTCATTGAAGACATAATATTATTTACAATATCAAGTTTTTCTAAATCTTTATCATTTAATCTAATTTTTGTTTTTCCAATTGATAATTCTGAGAAGTCTGTTGAAAGTCCTAATATTACTGGAGTTCCATTATTTTGATTATTTAGTTCTAAAACATATCCTTCATTATCAATATAAATAAACTCACCAGCAAAATTTACTTGATATGTAGGCTTTCTTTCAGTTACAATTATTTTTAGTTTTCCAGCAAAATTTCTTTCAACTTTAGCTTCTTCAATATAAGGATCTTGCTCAATTTTTTCAGAAATTTCACTTCTTAAATTTTTATATAATTTATCTCCAATCTTTAAACCTAATAACTCTTCTACTCTTTCTTTTGTAATTTTAGATTCTGTTTTTCCATTATTTAACTCTATATCAATACTTCTAACTCTTGTAGTTCCTCTTATTACAAAAATTGAAATTATAAGAATAATAACTAAAGCTATAATAATCGCTTTCCAATTAATTTTCTTTTTTACTTTATTTTTAGGCTCTTGTTTTACTTGTGGCTTGTCCATTTTTTTAGGTTTTGTATTCTTTTTAGTAGCCTTTTTATTAGTTACTCTTTTCAATTTATACTCCTTTAGGTGAAGTCGGAAATTTATTCCGGCTTCACTTTTACTAATTTTATATCTGCACCAAGTTTTGAAAGTTTCTTATCAATATTGTCATAACCTCTTAAAATATATTCAATATTTTCTATTCTGGTTTCTCCTTTAGCGCAAAGTCCAGCTAAAATCAAAGCAGCTCCACCGCGAAGATCAGTTGACTTTACTGTAGTTCCAATTAATCTTCTTTTTCCGTCTATAACTAAAATGTTTCCTTCTTGCTTAAATTTTCCGCCCATTCTAGTTAATTCTCCAGTATATTTAAATCTGTTTTCAAATATATTTTCTATTATTGTAGAGGTTCCTTTTGATATTGAAAGCAAACTTCCAAATATAGCTTGCATATCTGTAGGAAATCCTGGATATGGCAAAGTCTTGATTTCTAATTTATTTGGCCTTTTCATCATTTTTAAACTTACAAAATCTTTTCCTGTTTGAATTATAGCTCCAGCCTCTTCTAATTTATATAATACTGGTTTTAAGTGTTCTGGATTTACATTATTAATTTTTACATCTCCTTTAGTCATACAAGTAGCAACTAAATATGTTCCCGCTTCTATTCTATCAGGCATTATATTATAAGAAACAATTTTTAACTTTTTGACTCCAATAATTTTTACAGAACTTGTTCCTGCTCCATAAATCTTAGCACCCATTTTAATTAAGAAATCACATAAATCAACAATTTCAGGTTCTCTAGCCGCATTTCCAACATTAACAATTTTACCATTTGATAATACAGACGCTAAAATTATATTTTCAGTAGCTCCAACACTTGGGAAATCTAAATGTATTTGTGAATCGTCTATTCCATTTGAGCTACATTCTATCAATCCATTTTCTTCATTAATTTTTATTCCCATTTTTCTGAAACTACTTAAATGAAGATCAATTGGACGACTTCCTATATCACATCCGTCCGAGGATAAGAAAATTTAGCTGAGCCAAATCTTGAAATCAGACTTCCGTGCTAAAATAACAGAAGATCTTAATTTTCTCATATATTCCTCTGGAATCATTTTACTTTCCATCTTACTAGAGTCTAAGATAATTTTATTTTTTGATTTTAATACTTTACAATTTAAATGTTCTAAAATTTTTATAGTTACATAAACATCTTCGATTTCTGGAACATTATATAATTTTACAATAGATTTATTTAATATACCAGCCGAAAGTATTGGTAATATAGCATTTTTAGAACCAGAAATATCAATTTCGCCACTTAATCTTTTTCCACCATTTATTATGTAGTTATACACTTTAAGATTACCTCCTCTTCATAACGTTTCTTATACATATTATGAAGATTTTACATAAATAGTGAATGAAAAAAATTTACATTGTGATTATATAACAAAAAGTATAATTTATCAATGTTTTTTGAGCAAAAAAAATAACTCTTTGCATAAAGAGTTATTTTCTAATATTTCTATTTCATATCTTTATTTATTCTTTCCATTTTTATATATATAACTAATGAAATAAATATTACACCAACAATTATTCTAGCTAAAGCTCCGCTTTCTGATCCAGTATATGGAATATCGCTGTCAGCTTCATTTACAACAGGAATTTCGTTTGTAGTATTACTTGTATTATTTGTTGTTGGAAGCAACAATGTTGAATTATTTACTGGTGTAGAGTTATTTGTTGGAGCTGTATTTTCTGGTATAAGTGGTGTTGTATTTAATGGAATTAAAGAATTAGTTTGAGGTTGTCCAACACTTCCTCCACTAGATTCACTACCTACCATAATAGTAGCTGATATATTAGTAGCATTTATTTGATTTAATCCATCACTAACAATTATTGTAGTTAATGTTACTTTACCTTGTGTTCCATCTTCTAATCCTTCTTTTGTTTTCAAAGAAATTTGCATAATTTCACCATCTGTTTTTAAGAAAGTATCTCTATATAAATGAATTTTTGTAGTTCCTGGTGTATATTCAGGTTTCCAACCATCAACACCATCTATACTTGATTCATTTATTGTTTCAAAAACATTTGAATCATAGCCTAAATACGCTGTAAAATCATTAATACCTGTTTCAGGAACATTTAATTGTGATAATTTTACTACTATTAAAACTTCGCTACCAGCTTCAACTCTAGAGTTATTAGCTGTCATTGTAGCGTTTAAGCTATATTTTGTATCAGCAAAAGCTGTAATTGGCAACATTCCTAAAATTAAAATTATTACTAATGATAATATTAAAAACTTCTTTTTCATATATATAATCTCCTTCTACTATTATAGTATAAACTTTAAAGTCCTAAAAATCAAGCTTTTTAATGTTATTTTTATTTTACATTTATGTAACATGAAATTTTACACTATTTTCATATAATATAAATCTCACACATATAATAAGTATAACACATTTATAGACAAAATTCAAGTATTATCAACATTTTTAAGGTTTTTTCAATATTTTTTCATAAAATTTATTAAGCAATTGTCCTTTGTAACATAAATATAATCAAAATTTAACATAAATTCTATATATTTTTGATTAAATTATATTTATAATTATATATATTAAAAGTAATAAAGGAAGAAAAAATTTTGGTAAACGAAAGAGCTTTAAGAAAAGCTGGAATATTTGTTAAAAAGCAACTTTCCAGTGACGAAGTTAATAAAATAGCAGATATTATTTCTGATAAAATCTGTTCTTCATTTTCTGAACATGGTCTTGTTAAATCAGAATTATTTCTTGCGCTTTCTAGAATTGATATGTATTTTGCCGAATTTAGTGACTGTTCAGCAGCAAAATATGATTACAAAGATGATATAATTTATTTCAAGAGTGATATTTCATTTGATGAAATTGAAATTCCAGCAATTCATGAATGTTTACATTTTATTCAATCTATAAAAGGAAATAATGGAAAACTTAAAAGACTTGGTTTATATGAAATAAATAAATCTAAAAATAATGGAATGATTATAAATGAGGCTGCTGTTCAACTTATGGCAACAACCGCTATCAATGGTGAAAAGAGAAGTGATTCTGTTAAATATTATGATTTAGAATTTAATACAGAATCTCCAAATTATTATCCAATTGAATGTAGCTTAGTTCGCCAAATGACTTATTTTACTGGAACATATCCACTTTATCACAGTGCTCTTTATAGTGACGATATTTTCAAAAATACTTTTATAATGAAATCAAATAAAGAAACATATTCAAAAATCAGTAAAAATCTTGATTTGCTAGTAAGATTACAAGAAAATCTTCATGTTGAAATTTCTTATTTAAGCAAATTAATGAATGCTAATAAAATAATAAAATCAAAAGAAAATATTGAAATGTTAAAAGAAAAGATAAAAGATTTAACATTAAAAACTCAAGAGTTAATTATAACATCATGCTCTTATTCAGATTTAAACTTAATTAGAAATAAACAAGATGTTAGAGAATTTCAAAATAAACTATATAAATTCCAAAAATATTTAATTACATCTGAGAATTACTCTTTTTATAATGAGTTTTACATTAAAATGATGGAAGAATTAGATAATAAACGCGAATTAATTGAAAAATATGGAACATTAGAAGTATTTAATGAAATTCCAGCAAACTTAAGTCTATTAGAAACAAGACAAAAGAAATTGAACTTATTTGAAATTGCTAAAAGAAAGCTTATTGAATTATTTTCTATTAATAACCAAGAAGCTAAAGATAAAAATGAAAACAGTTAGAAAAAATTCTAACTGTTTTCAGACTGTTGACAAACCCCTAGATTTTTTTCTAGAGGTTTGTTTCATTTTTTATTAAAGTGAAAATTTTTAAA
>CANPWV010000016.1 GCA_947585105.1 uncultured Clostridia bacterium | reverse complement strand
TTTGATGGACAATCTACATTTGAATTGTTAGAAGGAATGCCATTTATAAATCTAGATATTTCTCAATTAGAGGAAAGATTTGCCCGCCCTCTTGCTCAACAAGTTTTACTATCATGGGTTTGGGAAAAATATGTTAAGAAAAATAGTGAAGATAAAACAAAAGCCATGAAAAAGAGAGTTATAATTGATGAGGCTTGGATGTTACTTCCATTCCCAGAGGCTGTAGATTTCTTAAATACAATGGCTAGACGTGCTAGAAAAAGAAATGTATCACTTCTTGTTGCATCACAGAAATTCCAAGATTTCTATGAAAAGAAAGAAGCTCAAGCGGTTCTTACATCTTCAGAAACAAAATTGTTTTTAGCGCAAGATAAATCAGAGATTCAATATTTGAAAGAAGTATTTAAACTAAGTGAAGGTGAAGCTTCATTCTTGATAACTTGTAGTAGAGGTGAAGGCTTACTTAAAGTTGGTGGAGATTCTGCGGTTCTTGCAATTCAGCCAACTCAGAAAGAGTTTGAATTTGTTGAAACAAACCTTTCAAAACAAATCGAGATGGAAAAACAAAGACAAAAGATGCAATCATTAAAAGACTAAAAAATGGGAGTAAAATATGAAGAAGATTACATTAGTAGTAATTACTCTACTAATATTCCTTAATTTCATATATTCAAGTTTTGGCGGTTCAAATGTTTACGCTACAACTGAAAGTGGCGGACGGTATGACTGTCGATGATGTAAAATTACTAGATGAAGGAAAAGCTGATGTTGGAGGAAAAGAGCTAGAAATATCTGCTTCTGATTCAAGTACAGCTGCTGGTGCAACTAAATTAGGAGTAGTTCTTGCTGGACTTTCAGCAATATTTTCTAAATTTTTTTCGACTACACTTGCTTTAGGTGGATATTATACAACACATTCAAGTCAATACTCAGCTAGTAATACAGGAATTTTCACAATTAATTCATTAGTTTTTGGTGAATATTCTGTATTTAATTCAACTGCTTATGAATTAGTAGGAGGAAATTCATCTAGCGGAATGCTTGGAATAATAAATTCTTTGAAAAAAATAAGTGCAGGAGTAGGAACTGTTGTCTCTAGAGTAGGAATGGTACTATGTTTGCCATTTATATTAATTTCTTTAATTCGTGTTTTTATGTCTAAGGGAGCTAGAGATTTAGCTGCTTGGAAAAAGGTTTTAACAAGATGGATATTATGCTTTGCTTTAATGTTTTTCTTTGAATACATATTAATAGCGATAGATACAGTTGCTAATATGATTTTAAACAACTTGTGGAAGCTAAGAATTTCTTTAGAAAATGGAGGACATCAAGCTTTTGAAGCAACAGTAGAAACTTCAGTTCTAAAATCAATAAATAAAACAGGAGGAGTTTTATCATTTGCTTATTCTCTAGAGTTTTTCTTAATTGTTGTTTTGCAAATATTATTTGTATATAAATATTCGATGAGGGTGTTTACTATGATATATCTATTCGCTACAGCACCAATATATATATTATCACACTCAGTACAAGTAATGTTAGGAAAAGAATCAGGAACTTTGGGATCATTCTTTAAAACATATATGGTAAATTCATTTATGCAACCTGTTCACGCGTTTTTCTATTTAGTATTTTTCTTTTCGTTCTCTGAAATTGCTATAAGAGTTCCTGTTATAGGAATTTTACTATTATATGCAATGCTTAGAGCTTCAACTATAATAAAAGCTATTACTGGTTGGGAATTAGGAACTTCTGTATTCTCAGCCAATAAGGATTAGAGGTTTGTGATATGGGACAAAAAGTAAATTATAATAAGAATAATAAAAATAACAAAACTAATAAGCTTAAAATAGCAGGAATTGCTATTTTAAGTTTATTAGTTGTAATTGTTTTAATAGACAGTGTAAGGAGAGTAAATAATTCTCCAAATTCAAATCAAAATGAAAATTCTTCCCAAAATATAGTTGGGGTTGGAACACTTTCTGAAAAATATACAACTTTACAAGATTTGCTTAAAAGTTATAATTGCACTTATGAAAAAGAAGAAAATACAAATGGACTTAGAAAAATTTATTTGAAATTTGATGTTGGTTTATATACTAGAAATATGAGTAATGAGAACCACTTTTTAAGTATTTGTAAAGCTGTAGCAAATTTTATAGATTATAAAAATTTTGAATTAATAGATAAAAATAAAAATATAGACATAGAAGTTGATTGTGAAAAACCAAATATTACATCAATAAAAATAAACGGAGATTTAAATTATTATTTAAATCATGATTCAGATAGAAACAAAAATTTATCTACAAATATCACAAACTTTACAATTCAATCTAGAGAATTACAAGATTTGATAAATAATAATTGGGACGAAACAAAGGTAAATCTAGGAACAAAAGACTCAAGTTGTAATGGTTATAATATTTATTTTGATGAAGGAATTAATAGTAAAATTGTTTCAACAAATATTTATAATGTGATATTTACAGAAAAATATCGTGGTCAAGTAGTTGGTAATTTAACTGTAAATTCAACTCCAGATCAAGTAAAAGCTAGTCTTGGAAATCCAACTTTTGAAGATGGTTTTGATAAATTATATGGTTATGTTGGCGAAAATAATTATTTATTCTTTGATTTTGAAAATAAAGAAATTTCAGTGTATCCAGTAAAAAAAGTAACACCAGAAGATGAAAAAAAATTAAAGGAATTAGTCGAAAAATTAAATGAAAATCAAGACATAAAAGCATTTTCAACTGACCTTATTGGTTATTGGCTTGATTATGATGTATATGATTATGATTCAGATTATGTTGATTTAAGATATACATTAAAAGGAGTTAGATTACAAATATCTAATAATTCTTTGAAAAATGGAATTTTCATTTATCAAAATTATAGTGGAAATAGAAACATAAGTGAATTAGAAAATGTTTATATACAAGAAACAGATTTCGTTTTCGAAGCTGAAAAAGAAAGAGCTGATTCAGAATATTTATGTCGTAGTGAAGAGGGAGATTTTGAGGAAGATTATTATAATAAATACCTTGGAGAAAATTTCTCAGTTAGGTTTTATGGTTATGAAGTTGAAGGAAGTAAAGGAGCTAAATTTTATTCAAGAACCCAAGAATATCCTGATTCTGAATTAGATAGAAATCTAGTTATAAGTAGCTATATATGGTATGATTCTAACAATTTCGTATATAGCGTAAATGATGATGGAATATATGTATATAACTGTCTAGATAGAGTAAATACAAAACTTTCAGATGTAACAGGAGAAATTGAAATAAATTCTGCTGAAAACGGTCAAATAATTTATAATGAAAATGAAGTTATAAATGTTTCTCAAAATTAGCTACAAAAGTTGAAAAATAGCCAAAAATGTGGTATTATTAAAGGTGATAGAGTTATTTTTTAAAGGGTAGAAAATAGTATGAAAAAATTAAAAAGAATTGCTTTTAAAAGTGTAATTTTATATGTAGTTTTTTTCGTAGTAATGAGTTCAATCGCTTCTACTTACGCGGTTCAACAGCCAAATCCTGTTGAAGTTGGTGATGGTGAAGGAGGAAGCTCTGGCCCAACTGTAAGATATTTTACAGAAGCTGATGGACAAACAGTTGCAAATTATGCGATAAACTTTATTAACAACGAAATAGGTGATAGACAAACATGTTATGATACAGGTACTTCTAACCCAGGCTGGAAATCAGATGGAAGGTTTCATGTTTGCTGTACAACTGGTGTTGCGCTTATGTATCAAAACGCGTTAGGTATTAACATATATGATTTAGGATTTAGTACTAGAAGCTCTACTGGAATTAGTAATATGTTAGGCTCTCCAAATTGGCAACAAATTACTTCATCTAGTGAAATAAGACCAGGAGATATCGTTATGAGAGACGGACATACAGAAATGTATGTTGGAAATAGTAAGAATGCAAATTTTGGTAGTAGCCCTTCTAATAAATGTGTTAAACTTTCAGGAGGACCTAGATATAAAACAAGTGGAGACCATTTTGAGTATGCTTTTAGATTAGTAGCAAATGTAGAAATAGATCCAAACGCACCAGTAACTTCAGGAAGTTTAGGAAATCTAGATTCAGGTATTTATAATAAATATTTTACTGAAGGAAAGTTTTATTTTAGAGGTGTTCCAGATGGAACATATTCAGTAGTTGCTAGAAAAAATATTTTCCAAATTATTGTTGATGCTGTAAAAGAAATTGCTAACTTTTTAGCAGGTTTAATGACATATTTGTTTAGAGGTGTAATTATAAGTATAATTTCAGTATTTGATAGATTATTAAATACAACAATTCAATCAATGAATGGTGATCCGGAAAATGATTCTGTGACACTAGAAGAATCTGGAATGGATTCGACGAACGCTGATATGCAAGATAGAGAAGGAACTGTTTCAATTGAAGGTATCTTATTTAATGATATAGACTTATTTGATGCTAACATATTTAGAATTGATTAAAAAGGAGAGTAACAATGTCTAATAAAAGTGAAAAAGAAATAAAAAGACGTTTAAAAATTATATTGTTAGTTATTATAGGTGTTGTTACTTTCACTATATCTCTAATGATAAATATTGTAGGAATATCACAAACAGTAAATAATGAACCAGATACATCTGGAATGGTTGGACTTTCTATAAGAAAAAAGAATGTAAATAATAATCAAAAAGAAACTAAAGTTGATAATGATGGAAAAGTTGTTGAAGAGGAAATTTTAATAAATTCATTACCAATTATAAAATTAAATAATAATAGTTGGGATGTTTCAAGAGCTAATTTATCAGGGTTTGAACGAGATGAAAATGGAAATATGGTTTTTCCAAATGGCTATGTAGTTTATTGTAATGGAAAAAGTGTTTACAATGTTATTTTTGATAGTAGTTATACAGGAGAGATAATAGGAAATTTTACTGTTGGAACAGATTTTGAAAAAATTGAAGAAAAATTAGGAGTTCCAACTTTTAAAGCAAAAGATTATATAGGTTACAAAACAAAAGAAATATATGTATTTTTCTATGAAGATGAAGTTAGTGTATATCCTAATAGAAAATTTTCAAATGGAAAACTTGAAGAGTTTTTAACAAGCTATTTGGAAAAAACATATACAAAAGGAAGAACATATTTCTTAGCTGATTTAAGAAATAATTATGAAGATTTTATTGTAGATATAGATGAAGAAAATGATGTAGTTACAATAAAATCAATCGAAAGACAAGTTGTCGGAAAACTTAACTCTTTAGGAAATATAGAAATAGAGTTTTATAACGGTTATGAAGTTTCTCTTGAAGAAACAGAAACTTATATAAAACAAAAGGTTTATAAAACAAATGAAGAAGATTTAGTAGAGATTGTTGAAAATGAAAGGAAAAGTAGTTTATAGATGAAAGCAAGATTATTGAATTTTTTCAAAAATTTAATAATATCTTTTGGACTAGTAGTAATAGTTATGACTGTGTTTTTTACTACTAGTTCTTGTGCTGTAACTTTTGGAGAAACAATGAGATCTACTTTTAGTGATTGGTATAGAGTAATCATAAGAATTAGCTTTTCAGTATATATAGTAGGTTATTTAATAATAGTTCTAAAACTATTAGCAAATAGAACTCCAGAAAGAATTAAGACTTTAAAAGAATCTATTGGAAAATTCTTAATCACATTCTTTATTCTTAGTTTTCTACATTATATTTTAATTGCAATATTTGTTCTTAATGATCAAGGAATAACACTTGCTAAGAAACTCGGAAAATTTCTTTCTGGACTTGATATGACAAATGATGAATTTAATTTATATGAAATGGCTTTGTCAAAAGCTTATGAAATTGAGGCTGTTCCTGGATTTATAGGATTATTTGTATATTGCTTATTAGTATTTTATACATATAAATTTGTTATAATTTATGTAAAAAGATATATAAACATTATAGTATTAATATTAATAGGTCCGATTATTTTGGTGGTTTCAACGATTAAAGAAATTCTAACAGGAGTTAATGATGGCGTAAAGCGTAAATGGTTTAAAGAATATATTTTCAATGTTATAATTCAATCATTACACGCAATTTATTATGCTGCATTTATGGGATTTGCGTTTAAATTACCAAGCAATGATGAAAATCTAATTGGTGTATTATTAGCGCTAGTAATGTTATGGTTTGTATTTAAACTTGATGGACTTATTAGAAAATTCTTTAACAAAGTTGGTGGAAGTACAACAATTAGAAGTTCAGAAAAAGTTTCAAAAGCTCTTGATACAAGTGGAAAAGTTCTTGATACAGCTGGAGATGCGGCTTTAGCACTTAGTGGAAAATTTGGAGAAAAATTAGATAATTTTGGAAATAAAGCTCAAGAACAAGGCTTAGGAAATATGTTTAAAGAAGGAGTGGCTAATCTTAAAGAAGGCGCTTCTGAAAAATTTGAGCAAGCTAAGATTAAATTTAAAGAGCTTCCAGGAAATATTAAAGAAGGAGTTAAAAATTTACCACAAAATATAGTAGATTTAAATGATAAAGCTTGGACTGCTGCAATAGCAGGAGCCCAAAAAGGCTTTAATGGTGCAAAAGCTTTAACAATTAAAGGAGTTAAAAGTGGTGGAGAATTTGCTAAAAAGAAATATAAACAAGCTAAAGATAAAGTTTCTCCAATCATAAAAGATCGTAAAGCAATTTTAAGTGGAAAACGTATTTATGTAACACCAGAAGAAGTTGCAAAACAAAAACAAATAATGGCTGAAGGAAAAGGCTTCGAGAAAATAAGAAAAGGAATTAATAAAGCTGGATATGGAGTAGTAGAAGGTGCTAAAAAGATTGGAAAATATAGCGCTACTACTGTAAAGAATTTTTATAATAGTTCTAAAAAAGGTGTAAAAAGAAAAATATTGGAGGTTCAAAATGAATATCATCAAATAAAAAATGAAATTCACCAAAATTGTGAAACTTTAGTACTTAAGAAACTTCCAAAATTATTAAGAAAACATAAAGGAAATATAAAATATTTAGAAAGAAATGGGCAACAGATTGATATGACAAATATGATGGTTCTAGCGGTTAATCTTAGCTCAGATGTTGATATAAAAGAATTTTTAGAAGAATTGAAAGAAAAATATGGTGATGTATCAGCTTCTGCTTATACTTTAGAAAAACTAGGAGTTCAAACATTTTTAAGCTCAGAGACAGGATCTCCTGAATTAGGAATGACTGTTTTAGCTGAAGAAATTTATGAACAAATGGCTGAAAATCGTATGGAAGAACTAATAGAAGGTAAAGAACATAAGAAGAGAAAATTGAAAAAACCTAGTCGTAAAGTATCTATGAAGGCTAATAAGGCTGCTAGTAAAGAAATCAAGAAAAATAAGAGCGTAAATAAAGTTTATAAATTTAGTAGATTTAGTCCTGATACTACAAGAAAAATTCTTAAGAGAATGAATAAAAATTATGTTGATGGAAATACATATTTAATTACTTTAAATAAAGTTTATTCAAATATCGATGTGTTTAGACCTGCTGGAAGAGTTAAGACAAAGATGGTTGAACTTAATCATACTATGAACTTTGTTAGAAGAGATTGTGTAAGAAAAGTAACACAATTAAAACTTGCAAAAGATATGGCTGTTGATAATTATAAGAAATTCAGACAAAACTCACAACAAGTTGGAGTAATAAATAACATTAAAGATAGAGCTGCTATAGCTAGAAAATCAATAGAAATAAGTTTTGGAAAAATAGATAAAATGACAGAAGGCCAAGTTGAACTTAAGAAAATGATTGAAGCTGGAGCTCCAAGAAGAATGTTTGAAACTACTGGAAATGTTACTCCTCAAGAGAAGATTAGAGCTACAGGAATAGTAAATAATCCTCAAGAACAACAAAAAGAGCAACAAAATATAGTTCAATATGTTGTAACACAAGATGGTGGATTAGCGAGACAAGTTGTAAGTAGTAGTGGAAAAATTGTTGAACCAGCCGTTACACCAAATGGTGAGAAAGTTTCATTTAAACAAAATGTTTCAAAATCTGATAATTCTTCAGAAACTCAAAGCTCAGAAGAAAAAATTGTTCAACATATTGTAAATTCTGAAGGAAAGATTATTAAACAAGTTATTAATGAAAATAATGAAATCGAAACTGAAGAATATAAAATTGTTGGTCAAGGTGGAGCTACATTATTAAAACAACTTGGAGATTTAACAAATGGTAATATAGAAGTTAAAGTACCAGAAAAAACACCAAAAGAAGTTGAAGCTGAAAAAGAATTAGATAAGATTATCGCTGAAAGTGCTAGATTAGCTGAAGTTACAAGCGCTCAAAAATTAGATTTTAGAGATAATGTTGATTTAAAAGAAACAGCTATTGATGTTATGGTTTATAGTGGGCTTTTAACAGCTGTTGAAGCTGAGCAACCAGAGACTGTTCAAAAGGCTTTAGATATATTAAATTCTAGAGTTGATGAAATAAATAATGATATTAAAAATACAGAAAACTTTATTGAAAGAGCTAGTGAGATGGATTTTACAACATCAGTTGAAAAAACATTGAATTTAGGTGAAAACACAATTTATAATGTTAATCCAAATTCTCAAGCTGGAGATCCAAATCAAGTATTATTGACAGATTTGTTAAAAAATAAAATTGATGAAATAACAGCTGTTCCTAAGGAAATTTTAGCAAATACAGAAAGAAATTACTTAGAAGTTATGGATAATGCTGCAAAAGGTGTAAAAACTCCTGAACAAATAGCTTTTGATAAACAAGTTGAAAAGATTGAGAAAAAGTGGAAAAAGGAACAAAGTAAACAGTCAAAGAATGATAAGAATAAAAAATCTGATGAAGATGACGAAGAACTTGAGAAAATTACATTGAAGTTTTATGGTGGTGTAGAGACTCAAGGTGAATCAATAACTTTAAGTAATAAAAATTCTATTAAAGATTTCTATGATAAAGCTACAAAATTAGATGATGTAGATTTAGAAAAAACACAAGAAAGATTCTTACAAGTTTATGGTGAAAAACTTGAAAAAATGCAGTTACTTCCATTCTCATTTGCAAAACATCCAGTTAAACAAATGGATGGTTGGGGAATCTATGTTGTAACAAAACAAGAAGATGTTGAAGTTGGAGAAAAGACAAAGAAGAAAGTTCCAGAAAAAATTGAAAAAGATCTAGATAAATTCTATTATGAAATTAAGAGAATTTTTATAGAATTTATTAAAAAATATGAAATAGAATCTTTTGAAGAAATGTATAGAGAAATAGAAAAATTAAAAATCTTAAAGAAAAATATAAGTATGTTACTATTTAGAAAAGGTGAAAAAGATTATGAAAAAAGATCTGAAGCTATAGTAAATAATTTATATTTAGATATTCGATTCAAAAATGCTTTAATTAATACTGTTTCAGAAATTGTTGCTAAAAAATATACTGAAGAAAAGATGAAAAAAGCTAAAGAAGCTAAAGCAAATAAAGCAAAAAGTGATAAAAATACTACAAATGTAAATAAAAATTCTTTAACAGAAGAAAAGAGAGAAATGAAACAAAAAGTTGCCGAAGAAGTCTTAGGAGAAGCTTTTGATAAAATGAATCAAGAAATTGTATATATAGATAGTGAAGCTTTAAGAAATCAACTTGAACAAGTTCTTTATATGCAATTAGGACAAGGTGAGGAAGCTAAGAATAATAGAAAGTTCTAATTAAGACTGTTGAAAGGGATGTGATGCGATGAGAACCAAAAAATTTTTAAGTAAATTATTAGTAAGTTTATTAGTAATTTTAACACTGTCTAATTTCATATTAGGTATTAATAGTTTCGCAACTGATTCACAAGAAGAAAATACTAACGAATTATTAAACGAAACTGTAGGAGAATCTAGTGGAATAGGTGGCGCTATATTTAATCTTATTAAACTTATACCTTTTGGAGTATGTAGAGCTGCTAGAAGTTTAAATTATGGTTTAGCTTCTGTAGGTGGTGTAGATGCAAGTATAGCTGATGAAGGAACTGAAATTACACCTTATCATATATTCTTTAATAAATTTAAAATTTTAGATGTTGATATATTTTCAACAGATGATGTATCAAGTGATGGACTTGTATATCATTTAAGAACAAATACAGCCAAATTATATTACGCTGTAAGAACAATTGCACAAATAATTGCTGCTGTAATGTTACTTTGGAATTTGATTAGAGCTGCTTCAAAGAGTATAACTTCAGAGCAAAAAGCTGTAGCTAAAAATTCTCTTGTTGATTGGGTTGTAAGTTTTGCGCTTATCACGTTTATGCACATTATCATAATTGCTGTAGTAACTGCTAATGAATTGATATTAGGAGCTTTACAGAACATCTCTGAATCTACACTTGGAGCTGATTTAGGAAACTTTTTAAACTCACTTGAAAATACTATATTCTCTAATAATGTAATCTTAAGTATCGCTTCTCTAGTTGTATATGCAATGCTAGAGTGGCAAACATTTAAATATATATTAGTATATTTACAACGTTTCTTGACAGTAATTTTCTTAATAATAATTTCACCAGTAGTTCCTATTAATTATTCTCTAAATAGGATGAATGGTGGAAAAGGAGTAATGCTAAATACATGGTTAAAAGAATTAATGTATACAGTATTTATACAATGTGTACACGCCTTAGTTTATGCTTCAATAGTAGGTATTACTCTTGGAAGATTAGTAGCTGTAACAACTGTAGATAGTTTAGGAACTGCTTTAGTTGCGGTAGCTGCAATGATGTTTGTAAAATATGCTGAAAGATTGGCAAAAACAATATTTGGATTTAATAATTCACAAATTGTTAATACAAATATGTTCTCAGATACAGCTACATCAATTAGAACAGGAGTTAGAGCTGTTAAAAACGCTGGAGCCAGAGTTGCTACTGGTGGACCATTAATCTCATTTGGACAAAATGTTGATGGAAGCCATATTGGTATCGGTCAAGTTGTTAGTGGAATGGGTCAAAGCGCTGGTAGAGGAGTTAGAAATATACCAGGTACTCTTAGAGACACAGGTAGATCATTTATGAATGGAATCAGAGGAGTTTCTGGAGAAAATTCAAGAGAGCAACTTGGTGATGGTGATTTAATAGAAGGCGAGTTAGTAGATGAAGAATCATCATCTGGAGCAAATGGACAAAATGGCGAAAATGGAAGAAATGGTCAAAACGGAGAAAGTTCAGCTGGTGAAAATGGTCAAAATGGTCAAAACGGTGAAAACGGAGAAAGCGGAGAAAGCGGAGAATCAGGACAAGACGGCTCAAATGGAGAAAATGGACAAGATGGAACACCTATTATGATGGTTGCTGGTGGCTTATCTGATGAAGATGAAGAAACAAAAAATAAAGTACAAGGAGATAAAATACAAGCTGCTATAGATCGTATTGCAAACGAACAAGCTGAAGAAAATAGAAGAAAAATTCAGATGACTTCAAAAGATGAAGAAAAACATACTGAAACAAATAAAGTAACTGAAGAAACAACAGAAAAAACTATAACAGAAACAACAGTTATAGAAACTGAAGAAGAACCAGATTTTGATGTTGTTGGAACAGATGATGAAGATTTACAATCTAGAATACAAGAAGAATTAAAGGCGATTTCTACTGATAATAAAGAACTTGCTAAAGAAATGAGTGATTATTTACAAGAACAAATAAAAAAATTAGAGCCAAAAGTTGGTGAAGATAGAGCTCGTGATATAACAGGTGAGCTTATGAGCCGTTTTGCAGACAAAGATTATGATGGAATAAAAACTTACATAGGTGGATTAAAAGGTGATGAAAAACAATTTGCTAAGATTCTTTCAGAACATAGAGCTCTTTTGAATGTTGGCGATGATGAAATGAATCAAGATGATAAATTAAGAGCTTTATCTGTAATTCATGAAGGAGACGGAATAGAAATCTATGAAAAAGTTAAAGATCAAAAATCTAGACAGATAACAGATGAAGAGACTATGGCTAATAGAAGAAATATTCAAATGAATTCAAATGATGATAATCAAAAGCCTCAAGTCTTGAACTTTAAAAATATAAAAGATCTATCTTTAAGAACAACAGCTGAAGATATTACAAAAATGGGAGTTAAAATTCATGGAAAAGCTGAAGGTGAAATAGAGACAGAAATAGAAGAAGATTTCCAATCTAGATGGAAAGTAATGAGAGATAACTTGGGTTATGATCCAAAGAGTATAAAAGATGTTTTAAAGAAAATGGATGTTAAAGCTCAAAGAGAATTTGAAGATTATAAATTGGGAAAAACTGAAATAAAAGATTTAAGCGATGATGCTAAAAACTTAGCAATCTTAGAAAGAGAGGCTAAACACTTCGGATTTAAAGAACTTCAAGTTACAGATACCACTTATAATGTAAAAGCTGGAAATGCAAGCTTTAAATCTTCATCAACAGAAGATGTATTAAATAAATTAAGACGTCAATCAGAAGATGCTAAAAGACAAGACATAAGTAATAGTAAAAGAAAAAGAGCGTAACATAAACAAAAGCTAAAGGGGGAAAATAAATGGCTAGAAAAAACAAAAAGAACTTAAAGAAAATCATAATAATAGTTTCAATTATTTTAGTTATATTAGTTGCCTTATTGATAGTATTAGTAAATAATAACAGTTCATCTGGAGCTCAAACAGAAAAAGCCAAAATAAATTATTCTAATAAAAAAGAACAAGAAAAATTACAAGATTTATATGAAAAATCAGAGAGCCAGAGAATGGAAACATATTGCGCAGATTTCTTTAAGCTAATTGATGACGACAATTATGGAGAAGCTTATAAGTTATTATATAGTGACTATAAAGAAAATTATTTTCCTACTTTAGAAAATTTCAAAAGATATTTTGAAGACTATTTTCCAAAAGATTTCGGATTATCATATACAAATATTGAAAGACTTGGAGATATTTATGTATTAACTGTAAATGTAAAAGATACAGTAAATGGCTCTTATGGTCACAGTTTTGATATGTATGTTGTAATAAAAGAAACAAAATTAAATGAATATGTAATTTCATTTAGTAGAAATAGTGCGGTAGAGGAGGAGTAGAAAATGGCTATTAATCCAGATATTAGAATTAAAGTAAGACATTTCTTTCAAGATCATTATAAAGCAATAATAATAGTTGTTGTAGTATTTGTTTTAATTGTATTAATTAATAGATTTTTAATATCAAGAAGATATAGTCGGAACTCCTCAAACAACTTATACGCCAAATGTTGCAGTCTTGAATAGTAAAGAAGCTACTGTTCCAGATAAAGTTGCAACAAGTTTTGAAACATTTATAAAAGATTATGTTGGTTATTGTAATAATAGAAATTATGTAGCTGCTTGGAATTTAATTTCAGAAGACTGTAAGAAAAACTTCTTTGAAAACGATTATAATTCTTATGTAAAATATGTTCAAAAAAAATTTGATGGAAACACTAAAAGATACGCTATTCAAGATTATTCAAATGTAAATGGAAAATATATTTATAATGTAAAGATATTCAATGATTTTTTGGCAACTGGTTTAACAAATCAATCTTTTGTTTTCCAAGAAGAAAAAATGTTAGTTAGTTATGATGAAGACAAAAACATTGTTGTATCAGTTGGAAATTACATGGGATCACAAGATTTAAACTATATGGCTTCAAATGATTATATGATTGTAAAAGTAACAGAATCAATTGAAAAATACAGTTATATAGTTTATAAACTTGAATTTATAAATAGATCAAATTATACAATAGTTGTAAAAGATAATATGACTGGTGATATGGAAGTTGGAATGGCTATTGGAAATGAAACAAGAGCCACATCAGATGATGCGGTAAAAATCGTATTAGAGCCAGGAAAGAGTCAAACAGTAATGCTTTCATTTGCTAAGTTTTATGATTCTAATACAAAACCAAAAGGAATTATATTAAACTCAGTTAGAGTAATGGAAAATTATACAGGTGATCCTGAAAATGTTCAAGCTGAAATAGATAACGCGGTTGATAAATTTGGTATGACAGTAGGCTTTTAAAGAAAGGAGGTAATTTAATATGGCTATAAAAAAAGGTAAAAACAACGCAAATAAAGGTAATAATGAAAATGATTATGATTCATTGAATCCAGAAGCTGTAAATCCTAATGTAAAAAAAGCGGGTAAACAACTTGCAAATTTTGCCAAAAAAATAGCTAAAGCTATTGGAAAAGCAATAAGAAAGATAATTGAACTTTTAATAAAATTAGGTCCTGTTGGAATAATTATATTAGTTATTTTATTGATAGTAGTCATAATTATAGCCTTCTTTAGCATGCCGGGAATGATGAGAGATAAATTATTAAGTTTATTTAAAATAAATTGGGATTGGCTAAAACCTGGAGCTGTTCAAAGTTTAGATAATCAAGATATTATAGATGTAGCAAATTATATTGAAGAAATGGGTTATAGTCTAGTTGGAGATGGATTTGTAACGCCAATTATAGGTTCAAATCAATCAGATTATAAATCTATTGAAGAATTAAGAGAACAATATAAATATAGAGAAGATGAAAAACGTTTTTATGATGAAAATGGTCAAGTTGTTTCTATTTCTTACTATGATTTAACTGGTAAATTAATAGATAATACAACAGGTGAACCAGTAAATGGAGAAGTATTTACAGATAAATATGGAATAGAAAGAGTTGTATCTGAAGACGGAAAAAATAAGCTTATTTTGCCTGATGGAGATAAAGATGCTCAAACAGAATATTTAGAGAGTTTTAGTTTGATTAGATCATATTTGTTATCAAATTACAGAATATATACTTTAAAAAATAATGACGAGAATACTTTACAATCAATTTATGCTGCTCTAAAAACAATTAGTGGAAATAGAGATGCGTGGGCAAAAGGTTTATTAAAAATATATATGGCAAAAGATGGTTATTCAGATAGGAGATGGTCTGGAGAAGTAAATTTATTTGACCATTTTGAAATAAATGAAACAACTTTGAGTTTAAAAGCTGGAATTGGAAATAGAGCAATGGATTATTCTATTGAAGGATGGGCTCCTAGATATGGAATGAATTTAGACTTCTTGATTTCACTTCATTTAGGAACAAATGCTCCTGATTTAGTTTACGCAATGCTTCAAAATTTTGATACAGAAGTTCAAGTATATCTTGATGAATCTGGTAATGCTAAAGTGCAAGGTAGTTATGTTGATCCAAATTATAGAGATGAACATGGAAATCTTGTAACTCCTGATAAAGGTGTTACATTTGATGATTTGAATACTGCTATTAGTAATAATAATGCTTTTGCTGGATTTGTTTTCAACGATGTTGAATGGCTACAAGGTATAGATAATAAAATTATAGATAATAAAATGGCTCAAGCTATATTAAGAGCTTGTAAAATAGAAAGTTTAACTTATGGACCTTATGCTTGTACAGGTGTAGGACAAGCTTTCTATATCGAAAGTGGTTCTTTTGGCTCTGATACTGGAGATGACTTATGGAATGGTGAAATGAGTTATCTAGAAAGTGTTGGAATTACAGAAGAAGTTGATCCAGATGTTTATGGTTTAAATGATAGATATTCATATTTAACTTATGGAGATAGTGGTGGAGAAGAATTTAATCTTGAAAATCTGTCTATAAGATTAGATCCAAGTGAGTATAATTATGATAGTGTTGCTAGAGATGATTATTTTACACTAAATTCTCTTGAAGATGTTATAAATGAAGATGGCTTTACTGGAGAAATGGCAGAACCAACAATTGAAGAATTTGATTTATATAAAAGTCATGAAAGTGTAGAAGGATGGGACGAAGTATCAGATTTAGAAAATGATCGAGGAAATATTGTAGGTAATACATCTTTTAATAACATGCCTGGAACATTTAAGCTTGAAGATGGTTATACTGTTAATTTAGATGATTTTGTAGATGTAGGAACAAAATATAAAGTTAAAAAAGTTGTAAATTATAACACTTGGAGCTCAGATACTTCAGGAACAATAAATGATCCAAATGGTGAATTTGTTGATAATGTTGATTATGAATGGGTTTCATATAAATATGTATTATATCCTTATAACAATTATGTAAGACAACCTAAAGAATATATAGATATAACTGATGAAGTAGCTCATCCAGAGGGTACTAGAGTATATAAAATAACACAATGGGAAGAAGCTATAGTAGGACCTCAATTAAATGGAGCTGGTGGTTCTATAGAAGATATTATAATGCTTGAATTTATTATAAGACCTAAGACAGAGAAAGAATTAGAAGATTATTTAGATGAAAATGGAGATCTTGATTTATCATTAGGAAAATGTTCAAGTGAAGAGCAGAGTAAATGTTGTGATAATTGTAGAGATTATGTAAGAATGATTGTTGATGCTGTTTCTACTATTTCTGATCCAAGTTATAAGACATATACTCCATATATAGCTAGAGTTGTTGGAAGTTGGTTTAGAGATACATATTTTATAATTCCAAAAAATGAACCTGATTATGCTATAAAAAATTATGCCGGTAAGAGTGAATTAGAAGATGAAAACGGAAAACTTTCTTCAACATCTCGTCCTGAATTTGATATGGAAAACACATATACTATTACAGGAGATGGCTCAGATTTGCAATTTGTTAAAGTTGATGAAGAATATTTAGGTGATACCGGAGAATATTGGACAGATTATGAAAGAAAAATAAATGATGATGGAACAACTGGAGATTATCAATTGTTTTTGTTATTACCAGATGGAACAACATCAGATATAAAAATGGAAGACTTTTTGAAAGATCCAAAAATAAATGGTGTACAAGCTCAAATAGGTGGTAAAAATGTTTCTCCTTATATTGATGGAGGTGCTGATATAAATGATGAGGAAACTATAAAGCTTGGAAAAGAAAAAGCTGAAAAAGATGGATGGGCTTTCGTAAAAAAAGCAAAATTAGTTGAACAAAATGTTCTTGATCAAACGAATAATGCTGCTGAACAAGGTGCAGATGAAAGTCATATATATTGGTCTGCTTACAAATTTACAGCAAATAATGGTGAAGCTCAATGGATGAGAGTTAACAGAAAATATGAGGATATATATGACGAAAATGGAAATGTAACTAGAGTAGAAGTAACTGATCCAAAAATCAAATTGCTTTATGATACTATATATGGACCTGATATAGATGATACAGATGGTCCAACAGGTATATTCTATTTATTAGATAAAACTAATTCTGTAACACAAACAGAAGATGCTTATAGAGGACCAACAAATCCATTAGTTAAATATTTATTTAAATATAGAAAGTTCTATATTTATGATGGAAATGAAAATAGAGCTTTAGCTATTGAACATGATAAGAAAAGAATTCTATATGGCTATGATAACTATTGTAGAGAATATGACACAGAAAAAGAGTTTTATAATGGAAAAGTTCTTGCAGATAATGACATTATTGATGTAAATGATATAATAAATTGGAGATTAAACAATGGTGGTATTCAATGGTTAAAGAGTAATGGAAATGTGGACGGAAGTAGTTTTTATAAATTCAGAGGATTAATAGATACTGAGGGTAACGGAATACTTTTGGCACAGATATATTCTGATAATTGGCAGGAAATTATAACTCAATTATTAAATAATTATGGAAGAAGCGCAATAAGACAATCATATTCATGGGCAACAAATACGAAAAAACTTGATATAGAAAATTTAGCTAGTCAATGGTTAGATTGGCAATTAGATATGTATTATATGGCTATATATGGTGTTGATTTAATGGATTATTATAATATTGAAGGTGGAAAGACAATTACTTGGAGTGATATGTGGGGAAATACCAAAAGTTATCGAATTAATAGTAATGAAGATTTATTAAAATTAGACTTTGACCCAAGAGATCCAGATTTGATAAATACTGTTGCTATAACTAAAAGTTCATTAAGCGCATTTACAATATTAGAAAATACAAATACATTAGATGCTGATTATGCTTATAGAGATCTTAAAGAGTTAATTGTTGAATTAGACTACTTTGATAAAGAAGAATTGTCAGAGAAAATTCCACAAGTATTTACTTGGGTATTTGAAGGACAAGATAAAGTAAGTTGGCCTGTAAGACCTTATGATAAGGCTGATTCAGATTATGGTATTTTGATACATTCTAAAGATACTTATAATGATTTAAAAGAATATATGAAAGATCAAGGTATCGAAATTAATGATGAAGAATTAATAGAAGAAAGCGAGAGAGAAACATCTTCTTCTGGTACTGAAGTAGATGGTGTAGTAGATATATCAGATTTTGAAGGATACAATAATGATGATATGGTTCTTTCACCAGTAACAGGAAAAGTCTTAGAAATTGGAAAACATGATAGAATGAATATTTATACTAACCAGATGGAAAATGTTGGCTTTATTATAATAGAAGTAACAGAAGTTCCTAATAGATCGGCTGGTGGAAATGATGATTTGAATTTATTCTATAGAGAATATACTGGTGTTTGCGAAGGTTATACTATAATGATTGATGGAATTGATGTTGACCTATCTGGAGACGGATTCTACGAACAAAATAGAGTGTATGGTATAGCTAATACTCAAGAATTAGCAGAAAGAAAAGAAATTGAAGCTAGAAAAGAAGCTGCTCCTTTTGTATTAAATTTAACTGGAAGTTCAAGCGTTCCAACTTATGGTTATGAATTTAAAGGAAACGCTTATGAAGGATACTTTATAAAAGAAGGAAAATACATAGGAAAAGCTGTTGCAAAAGGTGTTAATAAGACTCCAGTGGTAACATCTTCTACTATACCAGATACAGAAGAAAAAGTAACATTTAATTATGATGATTATAGTGGAAAGACAGATTATATTAGAATTATTATGAAAGATACAGGTTACGCGATAGTAGACAATGTTGAAGACTTCTTTGATCCTGAAAGAAATCAAAAAGAAGACTCTGGAAGTACGGATTCTGCTACAGCTGGAGCTGAAACTTATGAGTAATATAATTCACAAAAACAGCCAATATAATTAAATAAAAATAAACCAACACATAATCATTTCGATTATGTGTTGGTGTTTTTTATAAAACCATACCTAAAACTAATATACCGATGTTGTCGCGGTAGATTTCGTCAAATTGAGAGATAGGTAGAGGGTTATCTCCTTCGCCTGATTCGATTGTAAAGCCAGGTCTTGAATAGTTTTGAATAAACCAATCTTTGTAACCAGCAAAGCTTGAGTTATAAGGCGTATCTTCTGGAGAATAGCCTGATACTTCACTAAAAGCTCTTACTATATCGTAACTACTATCTGGCGTGTAATCTTGAAATTGCCAGTAAATAACTTCTCCTTGTGTGTGATAAGTTATAGCAAGTTTAAAATCATAAGAAAGAGTAAAGTTATAGACCGATATTGCTTCTGGCGCGGTAAGAGGGCCAGTTCCTACATAATCTCTTGGAGCTGGTTTATTAAAGCCTTGAGAAAATTTTATTTTTTTTGCTTGTTCCCATCCAGCTGGGAATTGCAAATTTAAATCAGTTCCTAGAATATTTGCTTTCCATCCATTTGGATATGGAATTTCTGGAAAATTATTTGCAATTAATTTTGTGTTTTTAATAATTTCAGAACCTTCTGGATAGTTTCCTGTAACTAAGTCAACTCCGGTCAGGGTTAACCATTGGAACAATATATAAAGATGTATTTTCAAATAAATATTTTGAAGAATATCCGAATATATTTAAATTATTGACATAAGTTTTAGAGAGAATTTCTAAAAATTTCATTAGCAAAGGACTATTTATCCATTCATTTGCGTGAAAACTAGAGCTGTAAAAGATTTCTTTTTTTCCTTTTCCAAATCTTATATAGCGAAGTGGTCTACCTAAAACACTTTGACCGATTGTTCCAAATTCAAGAAATGGATAAATTGCTTGAAATGAAAGAATATTAAGATCTAGAATGTCAGAAGTATAACTTATATTTGTTGGAACTACACTTCCAAATGGAATTATTATTTTTTCACCTATTTGTAAAGTTGTGGCGTTTAAGTTTGGGTTTGCTGTAAGAATAGCGTTAACAGTTGTTGAAAAAGTGTTAGCAAGATTCCATAAAGTATCTCCAGATTTTATAGTGTATATCGTATAGCCGTTGATATAAGGAGTTAGGGCATCCCATGTTGATGATCCTACAATTCCATCTGGAGATAATTCAAACTCTTTTTGAAAATTGATAACAGAATTTTGAGTAAGATTTCCAAAAATTCCATCAATTTTTGAAGAGAAAAATCCTATTTTTTTAAGAGTGCTTTGTAGAAGCTCTACTAAAGGCCCTTTTGAGTTTAATTTTAAAGTTTCCATTTTAACCTCCATTCCTAATAAATAGTATGAAAAAAATAAAATTTTCGTTAATAATTGACAAAAAAATTATAAATATGATAAACTTGATTTATGAATAAAAATATGTTATAATGAAATAGATTATGTTAATCTAATTAATACGTAGGAGGATTTGAAATTGGGGAAAAATATAGATGTAGTTGTTGATTATCGTAATGGTGCCTATAATGTTCTAGGACTTACTGATGATAATAAAAATTCTACAATTAATAAACCTATAAGAGGAATAGATAAAGATGGCTTAATGAAAGCCAGCTTTTCTAGAGATGTAGAAAACAAAAGAAGAAATGAAGTAAGAAGATATCTTGCTAGAATTATAAGAGAAAATCCTGATACAGAGTTTTCAACAAAAGCTGTAAAAGATGTGGATTTGCTATTATTTAAAGCTTTACAAGATTGGGACGATTTGAATAAAACAAGATATTCTATGGAATATTTAAAAACAGTTACTGAAGTTTATAATGAAGAAGATATAAAAAGACAATATGGAACTTCATATAAAGAAGGATGTAAACTAGCTAGACAAGAAAAATTGGAAAATCTTGGAATAAGCGTTAAATATGATTTAGGTTTTGTAGGAACTAGAGGAAATTTAACTTTATTAGATAAAATCAAAGGAATGTTAATAGCTAGAAAACAAAAAAGCGTTATCGGCGCTGAAGTTGAGCAACATTTTAAGTTAGAAAAAGAAAATTCAAGCTATTTAGCTGCTAGAGATAAATATAGAGAATTGGAAGATAATACTATTTCTGAAGGTGTAGATGAAAACCTAAAAAGCTCAAAAATACAACAAATTAGAGAAGAACAAGAAAATAAAATAAATAGTGATCCTGAACTTCCAAATTTAGGAAGGATTAGACCTTCTGCTAATCCAGAAGGACATAATTTTGAAAAAGAAATAAACGCTAAATTAAATGGAAATATTCCTAAAAAAGTTAGCGTTAAAAAAGTTGTAAAAAAACAAGAAAAAGTTGAAGAACAAAAAAATTATAAAAATGTAAAAGTTATTAAAGCTAGAAAAGTTGAAAAAGTAGAAGAACAAGTTCCTGAAAACACTACTTCTGAAAGAAGAATGACAGAAGAAGAGTATAACGAAATATTAGAAATTGAAAGACGTAGAAAAGAAGAGGAAGCTAAAAAAGCTCGTTTAGAACAAGAGAGAATTGAAGCTGAAAGAAAAGCTGAAGAAGAGGCTAAAATTAAGGCTGAAGAAGCCAGAAGAGAAGCTGATGAAAAGGCTAATCAGGTTGCAAAAGAAGCTGCTATGGATGTAGCTATGGAAGAAGGTCTTAGAGAAGGAAAACCTGAGCATGAAGAACCAATAAGAGTAGGTAAGCCTACTGAAACTCCTACTGAACCTTTAGGAGAATTAGATGAAGATGATAAAGCTTGGAAAACTTTAAAAGGTTGGGATCCAGAAGAAGCTTGGAAGAAAAAAGAAAACGAAAGACCAGTAAGTGGATTTGGACCAGTTAAAGAAGATGTTCCAGAAACAGTTGAACCAGAAAAGGTCGAACCTGAAGTAGTTGAACCAGAAGTAGCTAAGCCACAAGATGAAAACAAAAAAGCTCCTTATTCTACTAATACTCCTAAGAAAAAAGCTAAAAAGCCTCATATTAGAGATACTCGTGAAACACATTATGAAAGAAATATGAGATTAAACTCTGAGCAAAAACCAAAAACTCAAAAAATAAGAGAACTTCATGAAGCTAGAATGGCTAAAATCGAAGAAGAAAAAGCTTTAGAAACACAAAGAAAAATTGAAGAATTTCAAAAGGCTAAAAAGTTAGAAGCCGAGAAGTTAGCAAAACAACAAGAAGAATTAGCTAAAGAACAAGAAAAATCAAATGAAGAATTTGATGTAAGAGATGTTATTGATCTTGAAGGAGCTAGAAATGAAGTTTTAGCTGAACATGAAAGACTAAATCAAAAGTCAAATAATGTTCAATATGATATTGAAGAAGAACCAGCTCAAGAAGAAAATAAAAATAGTGAAGTAATATCTGACAGTAAATTTAAAAGAAGAGTTAAAGCTGAAGTAAGACATTGGACTAGAAAAATTCGTGATGCAAAAGATCGTATTCAAAATAAAGTTGCTAAATTAAATGAAAATACAGTAAAAAGAGTAAAACAAGCTATAGCTGTTGGAGCTGTTCTTGGAGTAGTTGTATTAGGATTGGCTTCAAGCCGTGGATTTGGAATAAAAAATAATAAAATTCCAGAAACATATATAACAAATAGTCCTAGTTATACTACTGTTATGGAAGTAGATAGTAAGGCTCCATCTACAGATGTTTCACAAAAAGAGGAAGAAACTACTGTTAATGAAGAAACAAAAACTCCTGAAACAACTGTTAAAGAAGATGGACAAACTCCTACTGCTCCAGTAACAGAGGAAAATAAAGAACAAGAAACTCCAAAACAAGATGAAGTTCAAAAAGAGGAAGAAAAAGCGCCAGAAGATAAAAATGAAGTTGTAGATGTAAAAACTGATAAAGAAAAATTAGAAGAATTTAAAGAGTTTGCTGTAAAAAAATACAAAACTTCTATTGCAATTGGTCAAAAACCAGGAAATCTATTAGAGGGTGAAAAATATTATGAAAGCCCAAATGGTACTGGAAAATCAGGAACTTTTACATCTGATAAAGATTATGTAGTAAGCCATATTCTTATTATAACAGATAGTGGATGGCACACAGAAAATACACCAGGTGAGAGTTTGCCAGATATTATTGCTAGATATGAAGCTAATGGTGAAACTGTAAGAGACTATTCTATTCACTTTGTTATGGCTGATAAATACGAAGAAGGAGAAATTAGAAAAGGTTATGGATTTGTACCTGGATCTAATTTAGAAGAAAAAATTAATAGTCAAGTAAAAAAGATAATAGACGACAAAGGCGGAGAAAAAGCCGTAATAGATAGAATTAATGAACTTAGCGAAGGAAGATAATGGAAAAATACTTTTCTTGAAATATAGAAAAGTATTTTTTTCCGTTTTATACTTCCAAATTTTGGAAACAAGTGATATAATGATGTCGAAAGATGTAGAAGAAGGAGGAAAAATAATATGGAATATTGGGACATATATGACATTAACAAAAAGAAAACAGGAAAAAAGACTCCTAGAATTCGGCTTTAAATTGCAAAAAGGAGAATATCATATAGTAGTAAGTGCTGTAATTATTAATTCAAAAGGCCAAATTCTAATTAGTAAAAGAGCCGATTACAAGCCGAATGGCTTAATGTGGGAACTAAATGGCGGATCAATAATTGAAGGAGAAACAAGTATAGAAGGAATTATTAGAGAAATTAAAGAAGAACTTGGAATAAAATTAAATGAAAGTGATGGAATTCTTTATAAAACAGTTAGAAGAGATGATCCTCCAGCAGATTTTAAAGATTTATGGCTATTTAAGAAAGACATTGATATAAAAAATATTACTTTTCCAGATGGCGAGTCTATTGAAGCTAGATGGGTTACAATTGATGAATTTGAAGAAATGGCTGAAAATAAGAAATTAATTGGAGCAAGAGATTTTGGAAGAGAAGATTATGAAAAAATAATGAAAGAATATTAAAAAACCCTTGGCTAAAGTTTTAGCCAAAGGCTTTTTAAATTAATTATTGTATAAAGGAAATTCTTTTGTTAATTTTTCAACTTCTTCTAAAATATGATTTTTGTTTTTCAAGAAATTTTCTTCTGATTCTGAACACAAATTAATTAAATCAGCAATCTTTTCCATTTCTTTTTCTTTCATTCCACGAGTAGTTAAAGCTGGTGTTCCAAGTCTTATACCAGAAGTAACTTTTTTGTTTTCTGTGTCAAATGGAACAGCGTTTTTGTTAGCTGTAATCCTTACAGAATCTAATCTTTGCTCTAATTCTAATCCTGTTATATTTTTATTCCTTAAATCTAGTAAAACTAAGTGATTGTCAGTTCCACCAGTTAAAACATTAAATCCATTTTCGATTAATCTGTTTGCTAAAGTTTTGGCGTTTTTAACAACTTGCTCTTGATATTCTTTAAAAGAAGGTTGTAGAGCCTCTTTGAAAGCAACGGCTTTTCCAGCGATAACATGTTCTAATGGTCCACCTTGAGTTCTTGGAAATACAGCCAAATCAATCTTTTTAGCCCATTCTTCTTTACAAAGAATTATTCCTCCTCTTGGACCTCTTAAAGTTTTGTGAGTTGTACTTGTAACAAAATCAGCGTAAGGAACTGGGCTTGGATGAACACCTGAGGCAACTAGTCCAGCAATATGAGCCATATCGACCATTAATAAACTTCCAGATTTATCAGCAATTTCTCTAAATCTTTTGAAATCTATAATTCTAGGATATGCGCTAGCACCTGTAATTATTAGTTTTGGCTTATATTCTAAAGCTAATCTTTCAACTTCATCATAGTCAATAAGATATGTTTTTGGATTTACATCATAATAAATAGGCTCATAGAATCTTGATTGGGCTGTGGCTTTAGACATGTGAGAAATATGTCCGCCAGAGTTCAAAGTCATTGTTAAAACTTTATCACCAGGCTCTAAACAAGCTGTATAAACGGCTTCATTAGCTTGAGCACCACTATGTGGTTGAACGTTAGCGTGTTCAGCACCAAATAATTTCTTTAGTCTTTCACGAGCAATATTTTCAGAAACATCTACATTTTGGCAACCAGCGTAATATCTGTTTCCCGGATATCCTTCGGCATATTTGTTTGTCATGTAAGATCCCATTGCTTCCATAACAGCTTCAGATGTGAAGTTTTCACTAGCAATCATTTCTAGATTATCTTGTTGTCTTTTTTTCTCTTTTTGAATTGAATCATAAATTTCAGGGTCAGTGTTTTTTAAATGGTCAAAATTAATCATATTTTTGGTCTCCTTAAAATAAATTTCAATTAGATTATATATTCTTTTTTGAGATAAATCAATAAAAATTTAACTTTTTATTAATTTACAAAAAGTTCACAAAATAAACACTCGAAATGAACAATCTTTTAATAAAATATAGAAAACAGTTAAGGAGGTATTGCTATGGGAACAAAAATAAAAAATTTTATTAGATTTTACAATGATGAGGAAATACAATCAATGAATTTTCTTTTTGGAAAAGATAGTTCAAATACATGGTTTACACAAGAAGAACTTTCTTACGCTTGTGATATTGATTTATCTAGAAAGGAAAATTTAGAAATTGCTAGAAATAATTGGCTAAATATTAGTTTAGAATAAGTAAAATAAATAACATAAAACTTGAAATATACTTTAAATATCAAATATTTAAAGTATATTTTTTTGGAAAAAATTATTTTAAATAATTTTGTAAATTTGATTTACAACAAAAATCGTATATGTTATAATTTTATTGTGAATATTTATGAGGTGATAAAGAATGAATCAGATTTTAGATTATGGTGCTGGAAATAATGATAATAGCGGAAAATCAAAGAAAAATAGTAATTTCAGTGGCGGAGGAAACTTCGGCGGGGGAAACAATAATAAATATAATAATGGTGGCGGAAATAAGTCTCCTATGTCAGACAAAGTTGTAAAAGTTTTTGCCGTTATAATGATAGTTTTAGCTATTGCTTTGATTGCTAGTGGCGCAATGAGTTTATTAAAAAATAAAAAAGATGTTACTGAGACTAAAGCTAAATCAGAAGCTACTCAAACTCCAGTCCAAGCTGAAATTTTAGCTGAATTAAACGATATTACTGGAAAAATAAAGATAACAATAAACAGCCAAGTTCCTATTTCTAAAGTTATTTACGTTTGGGATCAAGGAAGCGACCATGTTGAATCTGGCGAGAAAAAAACAACATTCGAAAAAGAAATTTTTGCTCAATATGGACAACATGTTTTACATATTCAAGTTACTGATGAAAAGAACAACAAGACAATAAAAGATTTTGAATTTGACTCTGTAACAGGTATAGATACAATTCAACCAGAAATTAAGCTAGAGGTTACACCAGAGAAAACATTACGTATAACAGCTACTGATGATACAGCTATTGCTTATGTAACATATACTTGGACAAATGAAGAAACAGGCGAATCTACTGAAACTGTTACTATGACACCAGAAGAAGAAAATTCTCAAGAATATTCATTTGATATAGAAATTCCTGATGGAAAAAATTCAATTGCAGTATTTGCTATTGATGGAGGAGATCCAGCTAATGTTACATCAACAACAAAAGTCTTAGAAGGAGTTAGACTTCCTGAGGTTGTACCTACTTTCATTGATGGAACAAAGAAAATACAATTTACATTTACACATGAAAAAGGAATAAAAGAGATATACATTGAATTTAACGGTCAAGCTTATGAATGGAAAGATGAGCCACAAACAGAATTGCAATTTGCTTTTGATTCTATTCCTGGTCACAATGAAATGTACATGGTAATTACAAGTGTTGATGACACAGTTAAAGAATGGAGACCAACTTGGGAGAATCCTGTTGAAGAAGATCAAGGCGGAGAAGAAAATTACGGAACTGATGAAGAAGCTAACACAGGTGACGATTCTGAAACAAATGTAGGATCTGGAAATTAATATAAATATTCAAAAGAAGGAGAACTTTATGCAACACGATATATATATTATTGATGACACAACTAATCTTCGTGATGAATTGAGAGAAAGTTTTAAAGAAGAAAAAGATTTTCATTTTGTTAGTATGCCATCAAATGATATTGATGTAGTTTTGAAAAATATTCCGACAATGATAATTATTGATGATGATAATACTGCTTTGACGGCACTTGAAATTTGCCAAAGGATTAGAACTAACGAAGATAACAGTATTACACCAATTCTTATCATTTCATCTGTAGTAGATCATGACTACAGAATGGAGATTTTGAAGCTATCTGTTCAATATTATATAGTTAAACCAATAGACAAAGACTATTTTTATATGACTATTAAAAACATGATTGACTTTGTTACTACAAACAGAAGAGTTAGTCCTTTAACAGGGCTTCCTCGGAAATGTTCAAATTCAAGCTGAAATTAAGAAAAGAATATTAAGCAAAGAAGAATTTGCGGTTGTATATTTAGATTTAGACAATTTCAAGGCTTATAACGATGTTTATGGATTTTCAAATGGTGATGAAATTATAAAATTTACGGCAAAAACGATTGTTAAACATGTTCACGAAATACCTGAGGGAGACAACTTTGTAGGTCATATTGGTGGAGATGATTTCGTCGCTGTAATTAGTAAATATGACTATCCAAAACTTTGCCAAGAAATAATAGATGAGTTTGATAAACTGGTTCCTAACTATTATACAGAAGAAGATGTTGAAAGAGGCTTTGTTGAGGTTGCTAACAGAAGAGGAATTATAGAGCAATTTCCAATTGTCTCAATTTCAATAGGTGTTGTAGAAGTAGGAAAAGGAAAACATATTTCTCCATTGGAAATCGGCGAAGTCAGCGCTCAAGTAAAACATAAAGCTAAGGAAATTCAAGGAAGTACATATGTTATAAATCAAAGAAAATTTTAAAAAATTAAGCGAGCAATTTTTAAATTGCTCGCTAGTGTTTTTTTAATTTCTGTATTTTTTTATTTATTCGTCTTAACTGAAAATCGGCGAAAAAGCCATTTTTTCTCATGATTTCTCGTTTTTTTTCTAATAGTTTTTTAGCATATTCTCTTTTTGATGGCTTTACAGAATGAATCAATTTATCAACTTCTATTTGATTTGTAACTAAACTTAAATAATCTTCGTCAGGCATATTGAAATCTCCTAATATAGTTTAAAATAAAAAAATCGCTACAATTAGTATGTAGCGACGTTTTGGAGGCGGCTATCGGAGTCGGACCGATCATCAGAGTTTTGCAGACTCGCGCCTTACCGCTTGGCTAAGCCGCCATCTTTCTTTATTCAAATATATGATAGAAAAAAATTTTTATTAAAAAAATCAAATCTAAAAAGACTTGAAAAAATTGGAGCAGGTAACGGGAATCGGACCCGTATCTCAACCTTGGCAAGGTTATGTTTTACCACTAAACTATACCTGCAAATAATGTTTAAAAAGTTTTTCTAAAATTGCTAACAGCATAACTATAATACCAAAATTTTTTGTAAAAGTCAAGATTAATTTACAAAAATTTGTTAAATATCTTAATTTTTATTTTAAAATCCACTTTTAAAATGTATGGAATTTAATTTTAAACAAAATTATGTTAAAATATTAGT
>CANPWV010000015.1 GCA_947585105.1 uncultured Clostridia bacterium | reverse complement strand
TTCCACTTAGGGATTGAAGTTAGTATCGATTCGATTGGAGCTAACTTCAATTTTTTGCTTTTCTACTGTAATGTGGATGTTGTATCCTAATGTTGCTAACCTTACAATTGTTGTCGAAACAATTGCTATCACGATTACTAGAAGAATTAAGCGAACATTTAAAATTCACCTGATTTTTTAATTTTAACTGTGTGTTTAAGTTATAGGTTCAAAACTTCCATTTGAAGCTTCTAAATAACCGGCACCAGATCCTATTCCTTGATTTGGAAGTTCTGGAGTAAGTGGATTATTATAATTTAATGTTATATTTATAGTTTCATTTGTTGCTTTCACAGATTTCAAAGTATCGCGTGAATTTGCAATTTCCGGTAAGTTCTCTCCTTCTTCAAGCTGTCTTGTTACCTTGCTTAACGTAAATCGTCCTTGATTTGTTGTATATGTTGCTCTTATTATACCACTTTGGGCAAATATTTTTGTTGGTATAAATTCGTCACCATTTTGCTTTTCTAAAACTGTTAATTTATTTTCCATAATTTGATTCCCATCTTTATCATATTCATAATAATCACTATTATAATCCCCATTTGTAATCATATCTCCATTAAAGGCAAATATATTTTCAGCATTTGAATAAGTAACAGCTCCACCTGAGCCGAGCTTCACCACCATCACCAGCTAAATCTTTATACCATTCTGTTGTAGTCCAAACTCCACCTGATTGTTCCATTCCAGGTCCACCACCTCTTCCACCAATCAAAGTTTGTTCTACTTCTATAATTGCTTTACCATATCCTGTAGAATAGTATCCGCCACCGCCACAACCAGAATCATATTTAAAATCATCTAAATTGTATGATTTTTTTCCACCGCCAAGTCCGTTTTCACCATTAATTTCATTGTCTTCTGCTCCACCTCCAGAAAAACCTC
Source organism: uncultured Clostridia bacterium (assembly GCA_947585105.1). Taxonomy (GTDB): domain Bacteria; phylum Bacillota; class Clostridia; order TANB77; family CAG-508; genus Scatovivens. The sequence goes on along the minus strand of CANPWV010000015.1, from coordinate 29,699 downwards.
CTCCAGCATCAAAATGATTTCCACCGGCCACCGACCAGCTCCACCGACCTCCAATTCCAGCAGCAGGATATCCACCGTGCACCTCCACCTGATGAAGCCACACCATTTCCACCTGAACCACCACTTCCACCGTAAGCGTATATGATAATATCCTCATTAATGCTTATTATTCCACAATCTTCTCCATCTTCACCATCCCACGCACAATTTGTATTGTTATTCGGATCACTACCATCTTTAGAAGGTTCATTTTCAAATTCTAAACTATGTCCCTCCCAAGCTGATGTAGTTTTATTAGCATCTCCGCCTTTCCCACCTTTTCCGTCCAATTCCAGCTCCGAGCTCCACCTCCTCCGGCCTCCACCATAGCTTGATGAAGAGTTTGTTCCATTACCAGCTTTTCCGCCATAAGCTATTAGCGTTCCATCTCCATATATATTAAATGTTGCTACTCCTTTTTCTGTTTTAGGAACATGAACTCCAGCGTAACCTCCAGGTCCTCCTTTTGCTCCGTTCTCATTTCCAACTTCTCCATCTTTTCCAAATCCTGAATCAACTATCATTTGAGCCTTATCTTCTAAGTGCAAATTTAATGTTGCCCCTTCATGTATATTTATAGCTGAACGGTCCATTCCAGTATTTGTCAAGTTCATATCATTATATATATAAATATTTACTGTTCCTTCTACTATATCAAAATTCAACTCTCCATCTATTTTTTCATAAAAAACTACATCTGTTTCTTTTTCACTATCTCCTAATTCAAATGTTCCATCTCCTACTACATTATCTTTTGTATATACTTCTAGTTGTACTCCTCCTACTTCTATTCCTTCTTCTGCTAAAACTACTTTCCAATATTCCCCATCTGGCACAGCATAAAACAAATAGCCATCTTTTTCTATTATACATTGAATTATATTTCCTTTTTTCATTGTTTTATAACTTGTTATTTTTTCATTAGCTATTTGTTTCTCCATATATGCTTTTAAAGCTGAGCTTCCTGTCTCTCCGCTCATATTAAAATCCATCATCATTATTTCTAATTCTTCTAACACTGATGACATATTATATTTTTCTTTCGCATCAATCGCCTGAGTCAAAATTCCATTATCACCGATAATTGCGTTTAGAGAGACACCAGCAAGAATAAGCAGAACAATAATAGTCAAGGTTGTACGTTATGACGAAAAACTATACCCAGCTTCGCTGGGTATAGTTTTTACGTCAGAAACTTATTGAGACAGTTTTGCCAATCAATTGCTGGGCGTGTGTTTTGCGTCGGAAACTACTAAAACCCCTAGCTGGAAGTATTTTTTCGTCAGATACTATTTCAAAATTATTAAAATTCATTTTTTTAGTGTCCACTTTAAATCTTTAATTTTTGAAAAATCTGTTATACCAGTTCCAGCTAGTTGTAATGTTTGCAAACTTTGAGCATTCAAATCTGCTAAAATTTGCATATTATCAACTTTAATATTATGCCCATCTTTATTGTAAAATCCGGTTTCTGTTAAACTTATACATCCATCCAAAAGCAACGTCTCAAGACTATTCAATCCCACTAGAAAATGTAAATCAGCAATACCAGTATATCCCAAATCAAGTCGAGTTAAATTATTTAATCCAGCTGGAATTGTATTAAGAAGACCATTATATCTTAAATTTAATATATTTAGATTGGTAAACTGATTAAACCCACTTGCAGCATCGTTTGTCAAGCTACACGTTTTTGCATTTCCTGAATAGCCATAATAAGAAAAATCCCTTAAAGTACTTAAAGAACCAAAATCTTCAACATTACCTGTAACTTGTAAAGTACACATTCTATATAAATTTAACTTTTCCAAATTTGGGAAACCACCAAGATTACTCCAACTAACAGAGTTACCACTCATAGTCATTATAATTTTTATTTTCTTTAAATTTACTAAATCAGATTTATTCAATATTGAGACTCTTTCCTCAATATATCCATCCCACATCCAAAAATCATCATCTGTATTTCCAATTTCAGTTAAATGTGCTGGTAAGTAAAATGAACCACCACTTAAAGATAAGTCTCTGCCATCTAAATGTGAGCAATTTCTTAAATCAATAGTTAAAGCAAAGAAACAAGCTTGTGGCATATAAAAATGAGTTATTTGAGTACAATCTGCAATTTTATTTGCTAATGCTTGAACTGAAAATTCAACACCTCTTGTGAATTCTCCACTTAAAGATTCTGTTCTTGATATAACATCAGAACATCTCGAAATTAAATTTTGTATTCCAGTAACATCTGTATCAACGTTATCAAGCCATACACAACTCGCATTTGTCATATATGTATCCAAATCACTCAAATTTGTTGCACTAGTACCTCTCAAATCAATTTCTCTTAATAAAGTAGTCTTTTTTATAAAGCTGACACTTGTTAAACCGGTTAATCCTCTTAATCCAAGCTCTTTAAGAGAAGTTAACTTTTCCAAAGTAGTATTTAAACAAGTATTAAGTGCCTCACCCGATAGACTCGTTCCTGCATCATCTACTATATTCAAATAATTTAATTTGAGCCAGGTCAATTTTGTTTTCCCATCTAATAAAGCCTCAAAATCAGATTGTTTAATTGTTCTTCCTTTTTCAACTCCACCAACCATTTGAGTCATATCTAACTTCGTAATAGAATCATCCAAACTTGCTAAATAAAAAGAAATATCTGGATCTAAAGCACAGTTTGTTTTATTTAAAACATCTATTATATTTGCTAAAGAAGTTATAGATAAGTTCGGGCAATTATCTAAATATAGCTCTCTCAATGTATTTAATGGCTTTATATAATCAACGTGCTTTAAATTTGCATTATATCTTAAATCTAATATAATTAAATTATTTAAATTTTTAACAAAATTATATTTATCTCCACTTTTTGTTGCTTTTGAAAAAGATGACAATGAATCAAGACTTGGATTCAAATCTTCTGTTTCTATTTCGTTTCCTAAATTATTTTTGTTTGCATATAAATTTTGCAAGTTAGTCATACCCAACTTTTTTTCTTCATTATAAAGTCCAGCCAAGCTATTTATATAATTTCCAGTAATATAAAGTTTTATAACATTATTAAACTCATATAAATTACTTATATCACTAATCGAATTATTATTCAAAAATAATATTGAAATATTACTTTTTGTTTTTGTACTTAAATTTTTAAAATAACTTACATCACTAAAATTAGATAACCCTGGACCATTATTATTCATATCAAATTGAGCATTCGGATCATTTAAATACATATTATATAAACCAAAAACCCCAAAATATGTTAATTTTCTTAAATCTTTCCCTCCAATTCCTGTTTTATTGTCACATAAAGTTTTTATATCATCATTTGTAGCTTTGTAAAAAAATAAAGTTATCAAATTATCAAGGCTAGCAAGACTTGAATAATCATTAATTTTACTTTCTCTTATAAAAACTGTTCTTATATTTGTAGCATATTCAATACCATTTAAACTTTCAAAACTAACTTTCTCTAATGTTAATGTAGTTAAATTTGGGAAGTTATATAAATCATTCAAATTAGTTATTCCATTTGATTCAGTTAATGTTAGTTCTGAAACTTTTCTTAAATCTGCTCTTGTTATGTTTCCACCGTAGCAATTTTCCAAAACTTGAATTGCTATCAAACACTTGCTCATCACCATTTTCATCTAAGAAAACTGGATCTTTTTTTCCATAAAATTGTATATCTCCATTGTCATTTAACGAAGAATAATATACCTCCAAATCTTCTGTTATTCCAAAAACATTATTTCCATTTACATAATCTGCATAAGTTTTTGGTTCCCAATTTTCTATTATTTGCTTTGCCTCTTCTGGAAGTTTATCGCAATCTAAATAATAGTGCACCTTTCCTACATTATCAACAATATAGCCTAATTTTCCAGAATAAATCCAGCCAGATGAAAATGGATGCGATTTTAGACCATTTATTTTTGAGGGAAATGTTTCAAAATAGTCATAATTTTCAAAATAAAATTGCTGAATATATTCTTGAAGTTGTGAACATTTTAGTTCTAGTTTAGCATCCATTGCATTAGTGATAATTCCATTATCTCCGATAATTGCGTTTAGAGATACACCGAGCTAAAATAAGCAGTACAATGATAGTCGTTTTGTTATTTTATGATGAATATTTTTAAAATAAAAATTTGAGCTTGAAAATTTCTTCAAACTCAAAATTTTTATTCATATATTTCTCTTCTATGTCCTATTTCTAATACTAATACAGTAACTATTTTATCTTCTATTTTACATATAACTCTATAATCTCCTATTCGGTATCTCCATTCTCCTGATTTATTTCCGACTAATCCTTTTCCATGTAATCTAGGATTATCTGAATTATCAACATTTTTCTCTAACCATCCAATTATCAAACTTGCTATTTTTCTATCAAGTTTTTTCAATTGCTTTTTAGCCCTTTCAGAGAAGATTAATTTATATTTCATAATCCCAACTCCTTTTTTACTTCATCTAAAGTATAAGTTTTTGGGTTTTTTTCATATTCTTTTAAAGCATCTTTATAGCAATCTAAATCATATTCATCTTCAATTTTTTCCATTATAGAATTTCTTATCAAATCAGAGACAGTAATATTGTTTAAACTAGCATAAGTTTTTATAAGTTCTACATCTTTTTCACTTAATCTAACAGAAATAGTCATTTTTATCAACTCCCTTCTTTTTTATTGTATTACATTGTATTACATTTGTCAATATTATTTTTAGCAAATATGAAAAAACTATGTATAATTATTAAAAATTTATACATAGTTTATATTCTTATTAAATTAAAATAGTAAATATATTAGAAGCCAGACTTATCGACCCAACCTAATTTTTCTATTTTACTGAAATCACTAATATTTGTTCCAAGCAAATATATATTTTTTAGATTTTTATTAAATAAATTTTTTATTACTTCCATATTGTCACAAGTCCCACTTGATCCATCTATATTTTTAAAAAATCCTGTTTCAGAAATATTAATATTTTCCAAATTCAAAGAATTAAGATTAGGTAAATTTTTTATAAATTCCAAACACTTTATGTTAGTATTATTTAGAGTCAAAGATGTTAAACTCGTTAAATTTGATATATCATTTGGCAAATCGGTTATTTTCCTATTATATGATAAATAAAGAGTAGTTAAATTAGTAAAATTACCTAAACCCGTTAAGAAATCATTTTCAACTGAAAAATCATTCTCTCTACCAGAATAAGAATATATATATAACTCTTTTAAATTTCTAAGTTCTTGAATCGAATTTAAATTACCATTTATTCTAGCACCTATTTCATAGATATCAAGTTTTGTTAAATTAGGAAATTTAGAGAAATAACTAATATCACCAGATCCATGAAGAATAAACTTACACTCTTTAACATTTTTCAATTCATCTATGTTAATAATATTTGCCCAAGAGCTCACTACTGCGCCTTCAATAAACCTTTCTTCAACTTTACCTAAACGTTCCAAATTGAGCGGTAAATAAAAACTACTTTTAGCAAGAAAACAAATATCTCCATTCAATAAATTACTACAATTTCTCAAATCAAAAGTTAAATTTTCAAAAACCTCATCATCACATTGAAGAAAAAAATTCTTTATACTTAACCCATTAACATTATTAGCTAAATCTTGATTACATATCAATACACCACAAACATCAACACCATAAAGAGAATCTCTCCAACTAATTCTCCTAGTAAAATTATCAAATAAACTCGTAATATTATTCAAATCTGTATTTACATTATCAATCCAAAGAACTCTTCCTGAATGCATATTATCACTAAGTAAAGACAAATCAATACAACTTGTTCCTCTCAAATCTAATTCAACTAATGATTTACAATTATTTACAAAATCAACACTAGTTAAATTAAACAAATCTTTTAATCCTAGGTAATGTAAATTAGTTAATTTTGATAAAACATCATTAACAGATTTATTAAATTCTTCTCTGCTCAAATTAATCCCATAATCATCTGTTAATTCTAAACTGTTTAGTTTTAACCAACTTAATTTCGTTTTTCCATTCAACAGTTCTTTAAATTCCTTTTCTGTCATCTTTCTACCAGTCACTTCGTTACTCGCCTTATCCGTTTTGGTAAAGTCTAATTTAGTTATACCATCGCTAACACTAGCCAAGTAAAAGTTCGCATCCTCATCAATCCTATAGTTTATACAACCATCAATTACGCTTGAAGATCTTTTTAGTGAAATCATGCTTAAACCTTTGCAATTTTCTAAATATAAATACTTTATAGTTTCACAAGCAATCAAATAATCTATGAATTTCAAATTTATATTTGATGATAGATCTACTGTATCAATTTGTTCTAAAACTTTCGTAAATTCATAATTATCTTCAGATATTTTTTTAGAAGAAGAAAAAGATGCTAATGAATCTACTTCAGGATTTAAATCATCACCTTCTAGACTATATCCAAGATTATTATCATTTGCAAATAAATATTTTAATTTTGTCATTCCTTTCTTGCTTGATTTATTATATATTCCTTGTAAACTATTAATATAATTTTCTTCTAATCTTAATATCTCTACATTCCCAAATTCATATAAATTATCAATATTCGTTATCATATTATTATTTAAGAATAAATGTGTTATACTGTTTTTAGTTTTCTGACTTAAATTACTCAAATAAGAAACATTAGAAAAAGAATTATGAATATTCCTAAAAGAAGACCTGTCTTTATAACTATACAAATAATGAAAATTTATATAACCATAAATCCCAAAAAAATTCAAGCTAGGAATATCTTTTCCACCAATTCCAGTTTGACTATTACATAATTTTTCTACTTCTTTATCCCCCATATTATATAAAAATAAATATTTTAATTTTGATAGTTCTGCTAATGATGAATAATCTTCGATTTTACAATTTGTCAAAAATATAGTATCTATATTTATTGAGTATTCTAATCCTTCCAAACTTACTATCTCAATATTGTTTAATCTTAATATTTTTAAATCTACAAAATTATAAAATTCATTAAAATCTTTTATACCACTATTTTCATTTAAAGATAATTCATTAACATTTCTTAAATCTGCTCTTGTTACACTTCCATTTTCGCCTGTACCTGTAACAATTTTACTATATACTGATTCACTGTCAAAAATTTCTTCAGAACCATCTTCTTTAGCAAAAACTAGATTTTTCTTTCCATAATATTTATTATTTCCATCTGAATCTTTTACAGAATAGTATATTTCCAAATCTTCTGTTATTCCATATACACCGTCTCCTTCAACATATTGTATATAAGTTTTTTTGTCTATTTTTCCTATTATCTTTTTAGCTTCTTCAGGCAACTTTTCACAATCTAAATAATAATGAACATTTCCTGAATTATCTAAAATATAACCCATTTTGCCTTGATATATCCACCCACTTGATTTACTATCTGATTTTAGTCCTGCTATTTTTGATTGTGATTCTGAAAAATGGTCATAATTTTCTACATAAAACTGTTGTATATATTCTTGAAGCTCTGAGCATCTTAATTCTATATTTGCATCTAAAGCCTGGTTTATTATTCCATTATCTCCTATAATTGCGTTTAGAGATACTCCAGCCAAAATTAGCAGAACAATAATAGTCGTTTTGTTATTTTATGATTAATTAAAATACTCACATATAATGTACATTTAGTGTACAATATGTGAGTATTTTTATATTACATTTATGTACTATATTTTCTCATTGTAGTTTTTGAAATTGCAAAAACACAAATTTTATTTGCACCATTTAATTTTAAAATTTTAGAAGCTGATCTTGCTGTTGAGCCTGTCGTTAAAATATCATCAACTAAAATAATATTTTTATTTTTTATATCTTTTCCATCTATAAATTCAAACGCACCTCTAGCGTTAATTTTTCTTTCTTCTTCTGACAAAGAGCTTTGCGTTTTTATTATTCTTGGTTTTTCTAATATTTTTAAAACATCTATTTTAAGTCTTTTTCCAAGTTCTTTTGCCAAGAGTTTTGATTGATTATAACCTCTTTTTAATTCTTTTTGATTATTCATTGGAATATATGTTATTAAATCAAATTTTTTTAAGAAATTGAAAATTTTTTCATTTTTAGTTAATGATAATTCTATAAAATATTTATACAAATATGGTTTATCATGAAATTTAAAATTGTGAATCTGCTTTTTAATTAAATCATTATAAAAAGATCCACAATAAATATAATCAAAATAGTCTTTTTCTACTTTTTGAAAAAGATATTTATTATTAAGTTTTTCATAACAATTTTCACAAATGTATTTTCCAATTTTCTTACAAAATACGCATCTTGGTTCAAATATAAAATCTAAAATCATTTTAAAAAATTTGCTTTTTAGAAATAAATTTAATTACCTAGTTCTTCTATATTATCAACTTTTGTATATTCACTTAAATCTGGAAGCACTACATCTTCATCAGTAACAGAATTTTCTTGATAGTCTTCTAAAATATAATAAACTCTTTTCTTTTCACTAGCATTAGTTACACTCTCAGCAAGTCCAGTGTTTTTATTAAATATTACTTTATAATTATCTTTTGTAGTAATTTCATATTTATCATTTCCATGATCTTCTATTTTCCATTCAAATACTAATTTTAATTTATTAATAAATGAGTAATCTATTGTTAAATATTCATATAATGGAAAATTGTTCTTACTATAATCCGTTTTTTCAATTTTTCTTTTATAATAAATTCTATATTTATCTATAATGTTATAAACATAATTTTCATTAAAATCATAATAATTTAAAAATTGACTATTATTTTCGTTTAAGACTTGTATTATTATATTTTTACTACGTTTTAATAAACATGAATTATTGTTTATTATAATACTATATGAATAATTTATCTTTTTATTATTTACTTTCATTAAACTAATTATTTTATTTACTTTATAAAATTTTATAAAAAATAAAATATTTAAAATTATTAATACTAATACTATAAAAATCAAAACTATTATTTTCTTTTTCATATATTTCTCCCATTTTTTATAAAGGGCTAGATAAATCTAGCCCATATCAAGGAACATATTCCTTGTTTGGGAGCGATTTTATTTAATTTACTTTACTGTTTTTCCCTAATTTTAAAAAAATAAATCGATATATTTACTCACAACCAACTAAAAGAATATTATATGTATGAGTAGAATCTGAAAGGCTAACAACAACAGCAATACTTTTACCAGAACTTCCACCAGAAATTCCAAGATTAGTATTGCTTACTCTATACCAATTTCCATTAACCCTTGCTTCATAATCAGTTCCACCTATTCCAGTAACAAACGCTGTAGTGGTATAACCATTTGATGGTACTCCATACAAATAAATTTTATTTAAAGTAGTATTTGCAGGAATATACATAGTGATTAAACCAACTTCATTTATTGGAATATAGTCGCTCATACAAATAATAGGACCAGGTGACTGAAGAATTGGACCACCAGCCATAGGAGTCACAGTTCCGGGTTCTCCGGTAGATGTGAGATCCACACAAGCTATAGGCCGGGTCATCGAAATATCGACAGTTTCAACCGCCGAAGCGGAAGTAGTCGTGCTCGTGATGAAAAGGACAGTTACGAGAACTGTCAGCAAAACAGACAAAACTTTTTTCTTAAGCATAAAATAATCTCCTTTTTATACACTCGCTCCCAAAACAATAAGAATATAATTTCATTATATCACTTGATTTAGAACAAGTTTAAAAAGTTAAAAAACGTTCTTTATTTAGTTTGTTACCTGTTTTCAGAATATATCTCTAAATTTGGAATCTTGACATCCTCAATAGATACTGTGTTTACAGAAATATTAACAAAATTTTTATTATCACTATCTTCAGAATTAATTTTTTCAGATTTTAAAATATAACCACTATTTTTGTCGAAAATTATCTTTCTATTTTCTTTTGTTATTATTTCATAACAATTCTTATCATAATTTTTAATCTTTAAATCAAACACTAATTTTAACTTATTTTTCAAAGAATAATCTCTAGTAAATGAGGAATATAATGGAAAATCTAAGATTTCTTTGTCTATTTCACTTATATCAGTTTCAAAATAATAATTATTATTTTCATCTACAATATAACATTTCATATTGTTAAAATCATAATAATAGTAACTATTTTCATAATTTCCGAATGATATCTTTACAATATTTTTGTATCTTTCCTTAACCATTTCTCCATCTTCAAAATAGTAATTGTCAATTTCAGAATTTTTAGCCATAAGTTCTATTATTCTATTTACTTTATTGAATTTGATTATGAACAAAATAATACAAATTATTAAAATTAAAATAAATATTAAAACTAATAATTTTAAAATTTTCTTCATAATCTTCTCCAATTCCTACATTAAAGAAATAATTTATCAACTATTATTTCAAGTACCTTTTTAGTGGTAGCATCTGTTACTTCAGTAAAACCAGTATATTCAATTAACTTTTTCTTATTATAATCACTTAAAGTTGTTCCATTAATTAAATAATGAATATCTCCTTTAACAACACTTGGTTTAACTGAATGATTTTTAGAGACTTCAACATAAAGATTTCTTAAGTTAAAATCATAATACATTTTATTTTCATGTATTGTTTCAATAATTTCTGATAAATAATTAAATCCTTTGTAACATCTTCTAAAACCAATTCTTTCTAATTCTTTTCTTATTTCATCATTTTTCATAGAAAAGTCCCTCCTCTATTATATAAGAGGAAAATTTTATCAATTTAGGTGCATAAATTTATTTTTTTAACACAATTGTAACAATTTTATCATTTGAAGAAATTAAATGTAATGATATATTTTCGTTTAAATCTTGGAAATTAAAAGTAATTTCTAACTTATCATTATCTTTCCAATTAATTTCTTTTGGACGTATCATACTCTCGCTTCTATTCATATCAATTAAATATACAGAATTTTTATTCCAAGTTAAGTCAAAATTATCTTTATTTATTTCATCTTCTTTAAAATCAATTTCTACAATTAATAATTCATTTTCTATTTTATATTCAACATTTTCTACTTGATTTTTATTATATAAAACAGAATAATTTTTTGAATCATTAATTTTATTTACAATAGCAGTTCCAGCAAACACAATTCCAGTCGTAATTATAATAGAAATTAAGAACATTGTAAGAATCTTTCTAGCTTTACTACTAATTATTCTTCTTATTTTTTCTTTACCTCTTCTTAATTTACTTTTAACTGTATTATGATTTATTGAAGTAATTTCAGAAATTTCTTCAGAGGTATAGTTATAATAAAAATAAAGTCTAAATATTTCTTTATCGTCATCACTCAAATATTTTATTAATTCTTCAAAATTATTCCTACTCTCAGAATTTTCTATTGAATAATCGCGAATTTCAATATTTTCATCATCTATTGTTGTATCAATCATTTCCTTGTCTTCTTTATTTTTGTTATATACTCTATTACATTCATTTTTAAAAATCGTTAAAACCCAAGACCTAAATTTGCTTTTATCTTTTAATTGTGATGAATTTTTAATTACAATATATTTTGTTTCTGCTATAGCATCTTCAATATCTTCTTGATTATCTAATATCGAATTTGCAACTTTATAAAATAAGTCATTAAGTTTATTTAATTCAATTTCAACTTCTAATAAATCCATAAATTATTTTTTTAAACCATTTAATCTTTCTTCAACACTTTTTAACATTTGTTTATAATTTTCAAGTTTTTCTTTTTCTTCATTTACTTTTTTCTCTGGAGCCTTGTTTACAAATCCAGGATTTGATAACATTTTTTCTCCTCTTTCAACTTCCCCAATTAATCTAGTTTTCTCATTTTCTAGTCTTTGAATTTCTTCTTTAATGTCAACTAAATCTTCAAAAGGAATAAAGACCTTTATATTGTCAACAACAATTGAAACTGAGTTTTCTGGAATATCTTTTTCTTCTTTTCGAATTACAATTTCTTCGCTAAATCCAAGCTTTTCCAAAAATGACCTTGATTCTTCTAATTCTTCAAAATCACTATCTGTAACTAAAATCAATTTTGATTTTTTTGATGGATGTACATTCATTTTTGCTCTAACATTTCTAATCTCAACAATTAATTTTTTCAATTTTTCAACTAAATTTTCTTCTTCATCAAAGACAAATTTTTCTTTTAAATCTGGCCATTTAGCAACAATCAAATCTTCTGTTCCAAAAACAATTAAATGTGGATAAATTTTGGCTGTTATAAATGGCATAAATGGGTGTAATAATTTAAGTGATTGACCTAAAACATAACTTAAAACATATGAAACTTGAATTTTTGTAGCTTCATCATCACTATAAATTCTAGTTTTTACCATTTCAATATACCAGTCACAAAATTCATTCCAAATAAAATTATAAATTTTGTCTAAAGCAATTCCGATGTCATAATTATCAATGTTTTTACTAACTTCAACAACTAATTTATCTAATTTATTTAAAATCCATTTATCTTCTAATTTGAACATTTTTGGATCATAAGCTTTGTTTTTCTCAAAAGCTTCATAGTCAAAATCTCTTACTTCTTGTTCATCAGCCAAATTAGATGAAACAAATTTTGAAGCGTTCCAAATTTTGTTAGCAAAATTTGAAGCTTGATCTAATTTTTCTTCCATAAATCTAATGTCATTTCCCATTGTTGTTCCTGAAATTACTGAAAATCTAAGAGAATCTGCTCCATATTTTTCGATAACTTCTAATGGATCAATTCCATTTCCAAGTGTTTTAGACATTTTTCTTCCTTGACTATCTCTAACAATTCCATGTATTAAAACATCTTTTAATGGCTCTGTATCAGTTAATTCTAAGCCTTGAGACATCATTCTTGATACCCAGAAAGTTATAATATCAAAACCTGTAACTAATGTTGATGTAGGATAAAAAGTTTTATAATCTTCATTTTCAGTATTTGGCCAGCCAAGTGTTGAAAATGGCCATAAAGCTGAACTAAACCATGTATCTAAAGTGTCTGGATCTTGATATAATTCTTTACATCCACATTTTGTACACATTTCTGGCATACTTTTTGAAACATGAACTTCTCCACAGTTTTTACAATAATAAGCTGGTATTCTATGGCCCCACCATAATTGACGAGAAATACACCAATCTTGAATATTATCAAGCCAATTAAAATATTGTTTTTCATATCTTTTTGGAATAAATCTAGTTTTATTTTCTTTAACACTATCAGAAGCTCTTTTTCCTAAATCTTTCATTGAAACAAACCATTGTGTAGATACTTTTGGTTCAATTGTATTTTTACATCTTTCACATTTAGCAACATTATGTGTATAATCTTCAACTCTTACTAAATTTCCTAATTCTTCAAGTTTTTTAACTATTTCTTTTCTAGCTTCTAGTAAATCCATTCCTTTTAATTCTGGAACTAAATCTCCCATTTTAAAGTTTTCATCAAAAACTTCAACCATCTCTAAATTGTGTCTTAATCCACAAGAGTAATCATTTGGATCATGGCAAGGAGTAATCTTTACGGCTCCAGAACCAAAATCCATCTCAACAAAATCATCAGCAATAATTGGAATTTCTTTATTCATAATTGGTAAAATACAAGTTTTTCCAACTAAATTTTTATATCTTTCATCATCAGGATGAACAGCAACCGCAGTATCTCCTAGCATTGTTTCTGGTCTTGTTGTAGCTACCTCTATGTACTCATTATCTGTTCCTGTAATTTTATAGCGAATGTGCCACAAATGTGAAGCTTCTTCTTTATATTCAACTTCAGCGTCAGAAATTGAAGTATTACAACTTGGGCACCAGTTTACCATTCTTTTTCCTTTATAAATAAGTCCTTTATTATAAAGTCTTATAAATTGCTCTAAAACGGCGTTACTCATTCCTTCATCTAAAGTAAATCTATTTCTATCCCAATCACATGAACAACCTAATTTTCTTTGTTGTTCTTGAATAATTCCGCCATATTTATGAGTCCAATTCCAAGCCTCTTCTAAGAATTTTTCTCTTCCTAAATCTTGTTTTGTCTTTCCTTCTTCTTTTAATTTCTGAACAACTTTCATTTCAGTTGAAATTGCTGAATGGTCAGTTCCAGGAAGCCATAAAGTATTATAGCCTCTCATTCTTTTATATCTAATTAAAATATCTTGAATTGTATCATCTAAAGCATGTCCCATATGAAGTTTTCCAGTGACGTTTGGAGGAGGCATCATTATAGAGTAAGCTTCCTTTGTCTTGTCCATAGATGGCTTAAAATAACCTTTTTTCTCCCATTCTTCATATAGTTTTTCTTCAAATTCTTTTGGCAAATATTTATCTGAAATTTTTTCTTTTTTCATAAAATTATCCTCCTAAAATTTTATAAAAAAAACTTCGTCCTATAAGGGGCGAAGTGGCTACCATTAAAGGCTTTTTACCATAATATGATATCATAGAAACCTTGTATTGTCAATTACTTTTCTTAGTTTTTTCGTTTAATTCTTTTGCTCTTTTCTTTTGTTCTTCCGGAGATATCCAGCCAAAATAAGTTGGAACAAATTCACCTATATATTTCTTATTTTCATATTTTTTATCTTCCATAAAAGACTATTCACTCCTTTATTTTAAAGTTTATAGTCTTATTATTTCTTGTTTTAATAAAAAATATTAATTCTCATTATTATTTATAATATTTCTTTTTTCTTTAGCTTCAGAATCTCCATACATTACAAGAATATTATCAATAAAAGTCTCATAAACCATTCTTGGAACATCTATAATTAAGAAATATTTATATAACATATCATAATTTACACTACTTTTAAATGTTGGTGGTTCAAAAATATCTCCAACTTCAATTCTAAAATAAATATTAGATCCATTAACACTAACATTAATTGATTTTTTAAACAAATTTCTAATTTTAACAAAATCTTCAATTGCTTCAGGAGTCATAATTTCCATAGCGTTTTGTCTTAGAGATGTATCTTTTGAATTTGCAAAAACATCATAATATTTTTCAAATTCAGATGATTCCATTTCTATTCTATTTTTGTTAAATTTAGAAAAAGTTGAGTTTTCTTTAATCATAAAACTAGCTCTTGTAGGAGTCTGTAATTTTATTATTCCATAAAGTCCTAAAAATGTTGTTACATAAGTTGTAGTTGTATGGCCATCAGAATCTGTTGTCTGTTCTTCTCTTTCAGTCTTAACTTGAGACATTCTTAAATCAGAACCATCTTCTAATTTTCCTTCTATATAATCTTCTGAATAAAATCTGTCCCAGCCATAATCAAATCCACTAGAAGAATATTCACTAGAACTTAATCCTTTATTATATAAATATCTAAAACTAGGATTGCTTTTACTTACAATTTCACTTATTACTTTTTCTTTAAATTCTTTTTTATATTCTTCTCCAAGTTTACTGATAACAAAAATAAAACCAGCTATTGTAGCAACAAAAATAATTATAAATAGCGGAACTATTCTTGTAAGACCAATTGAATAAATAAAAATCAAAATAGCCAAAGCAATTAGAAAAGCCATTATTCTCTTCTTAAAGACTTTTTTCCTTTTTTCCTCAATTTGAGGGCCAACACTCGAATATATATCATTATATATTTCATTAAAATTCTTTTGTTTCATAATAATTTAAAATTCCTTAAAAATTTACTTTTACATTCTTTTTAGCTTCTTCTCCAGCTTCAAAAACTTTTTCTTCTTTTGCTCCCATAAATCCAGCAATTAAGCTCGCTGGGAAAACTTGAATTTTTGTATTATATAAAGTTACATCACTATTATATAATCTTCTAGCTGCAGATAAACTATTTTCTGTTCTTTCTAAAGACGCCTGTAATTCCATAAATTGGCTACTTGCTTTTAAATTAGGATATCTTTCAGCAAGCAATAAAACATCGCTTACTTTCTTTTCTGTATTTTCTCCTGATTCTAGTTTTTTATTTTTAAGATATTCAGTTCTAGCTTCTGTTAGCTCTTGTAAAAGCTTTTCTTCGTGTTCACAATAGCCTTTTACGCACTCAATTAAATTTGGAATTAAATCAAATCTTTTTGTCAAAGCTACATCTATTCCACTTCTAGATTGTTTTACTTTATTTTGTAAGCTTTTAATTGAATTGTATTGAACAATCACATATATCAAAACAGCTAAAACTAAAACTACAATTAATATTCCAATAGCTCCCATAATTTCCTCCTTAAATTAAAAATGAGGCTCGCCAAAAAAACTTGCCTCATCTTATGTGAAATCAAATTAAATTAATCCAAATGTTGTTATAAGCAAAGCAGCAGTTGTAACAATTCCCATGATAATTAATGGAATAACCCATAATTTTACAAGTGGAATATGTTTGTTAAATTTAGAAAAGTTCTTTCCATCTTTTTCTAGTGAATTTTTTAAAATTGAATCCATTATAAATATAAATAAAACTGAAAGCATTGTAGCTGGATAATAATTAGATCCAATTAAATGTACAATTACAAATATTAATTGAAATGGTAAGGCATAACTTAATAAATCATACCATATAAATAAATTTCTTACATCTTTTCTAGTGATTCCATCATTTGCAGATACAACAGAATCAAACAAATCTAACTCATCTGAATCTCTCTTTGCCATAACAAAAATCCCCTTTTCTTTAGTTATATTAATATATAATAATTATACATATAATTATTTTTTTAATCAATACTTTTTATATTAAATTTATATTACAATTAATTCATTTGAACAGAATTAATTATTGAATTTACATCATCAATATTGTGTTTTTTCATAAAGTTCTCTATCTCGCCAATAATTCTAACAGATGAAGTTGGATCTACTAAATTACTTGAACCTACAGACACACAAGTTGCTCCAACCATCATAAACTCGATAGCATCTTCTCCTGTCATGATTCCTCCGAAGTCCCATAACTGGAATCTTTACAGCGTGAGAAGCTTGGTAAACCATTCTTACAGCAACAGGTTTAATCGCTGGGCCTGAAAGTCCACCAGTATTTATACTTAAAATTGGTCTTCTTGTTTCAATATCTATTTTCATTGCGGTTAATGTGTTTATTAATGAAATTGCGTCAGCTCCAGCATCTTCAGCACCTTTAGCAGGAAGAGTTATATCTGTTACATTTGGAGTTAATTTTACTATCAAAGGCTTACTTGTCAAGACTTTTCTACATCGTGATGTAATTTCTTTTACACCTTCATAAGTTGTTCCATAAGCTAAACAACCAGCTTTTACGTTTGGGCAACTTAAATTAATCTCAACTCCATCAATGTCCATATTATTTAATTGCCTACAAATTTCAACATAATTTTCAATTGTTCCTTCTTGACCACCAAAGCAATTTACAATTATTTTTGTATCATATTGCTTTAAAAATGGTAAATCTACTGTCGCAAAATATTCTAAACCAGGATTTTCTAGCCCAATACAATTCATCATTCCACTAGATGTCTCAGCAATTCTAGGTGGCTTGTTTCCTTGTTTTGGTTTCAAAGAAGTTCCTTTTGTTATTATCGCGCCAAGTTTATTTAAATCTATAAAATCTTTATGATTTCTTCCATAGCCAAATGTTCCGTGAAGCAACAGTAACTGGATTTTTCATTTCGATTCCAGCAAAATTTATTTTTGTATTCATTTCCTTTTCTCTCCTTTCAAAAATAATTTTGTCAACATTTTATTATCAAAATATTAAATAACCGAAAAATTTGCGTACAGCGCTCGGGGCGGACATTTTTTTACTATATTTGTAAGTTTTTGGGATGCGCCTCTTTCAAAAGAATTTGAACATCCCTCATCCCAAAAACAAACAAATCTTAGCAAAAAAATTCCTACATTCGCGCTTCCCTCAATTTTTGTTATTTAATATTTTGATTTTAAATTATAACTTCTTTCGCGTTAAATACTGGTCCGTGTTGACAAACATATTTGTATTTTTGATTTCCATCAGAATCTTTTGTCAAAACCGCGCATCCTACACATGCTCCAATTCCACATCCCATTCTTTCCTCTAATGAAAGCTCAGCTGGAATCTCATTTTCTATAGCAAAAGCTTGAACAGCTCTTAACATTGGAAGAGGACCACAAGCATAAATTCTGTCAAATTTTTCTTTACTACAGTCTTTCTTCATAAAATCAATTGCAAATCCTTTTTCTTTATAACTTCCGTCATCTGTAGAAATAACAAGCTTGTCAGAAAGTTCTTCAAATTCGTCCTCTAGCGTAACTAAATCTTTGTTTCTGAAGCCTAAATATGTGTTTATTTCTGAGTCTTTTAAATTTTTAGCAAGCTCGTGTAATGGGTAAATTCCAATTCCTCCACCTATTATTGCAACTCTCCTGTAAGGCTTTACAGAAAAAGTTCCATTTCCTAAAGGACCTAAAACATTTAACATTTCTCCAACTTTTCTTTCAGATAAAATCTCTGTTCCTTTTCCTTTTACTTGAAAAATAAACTCTACAACTCCGTTTTCTTTGTCAATATTGTAAATACTAATTGGTCTTCTTAAAAAAGTTTCTAAGCTATCTGAAACCTTGATTTCCAAAAAATTTCCTGGTTTTGAAAGTTCAGCTAATTCTTTTGATTTTAGTGAAATTTTGTAAATTCCATCTATAAGCTTTTCCTTTCCTACAATTTGGCAATCTCTTTGTATAGCCATAAATCTCGTCCTCCTCATTATTTATTCTTTATTGAACCTACAATTTCATCTCTCATTCTAATTGCTTCAAGCCTTACAGCTTCTTTATAATCTTTTCCACTCCATAATTCTGATTTATAAGCAGCCATTAAACTTCTAGAAGCATTTACAATTCCGCCAATTCCATCTTTGTCAAAAGCTAAAGCAATATCTTGGGCTTTTCCTCCGCTGAGCACCATATCCAGGAATTAAGAAAAATGTATGTGGAAGTTTTTCTCTTAGCTCTTTAAGTTCTACCGGATTTGTAGCACCAACAACAGCGCAAACATCTGAATAACCATATTTTCCACGAAGATTTTCTCCCCATTTTTCAGTAAGTTCTCCAACAGTCTCATAAATCGTTTTTCCGTTTTCTAATTTCAAATTTTGAAGTTCACTTGAAGATGGGTTTGAAGTCTTAACTAAAACAAAAATTCCTTTGTCAAATTTTTCGCAATCTTCTACAAATGGAACTATTCCATCACTTCCAAGATATGGATTTACAGTTAGAAAATCTGATTTAAACTCTCCATCTTCTAAATAAGCCTTAGAGTAAGCTTTGCTTGTTGAACCAATATCTCCTCTTTTTGAATCTAAAATTACTATCATTCCTTTTGATTTTGAATATTCACAAGTTTCTCTTAAAACTTTCATTCCATCTATTCCTAGAGCTTCGTAAAAGGCTGACTGTGGCTTAACAGCTGGTATAATATCACATACACTATCTATTAAACCTTTGTTAAATTCTAGGCAAGCTTTACAAATTCCTTCATTTGAGCTATCATATTTATTTTTAATTTCATCTGGAACTAACTCATATCTTGGATCTAATCCCATAACAGTAGGGTTTCCCATCTCTTTTATTTTTTCAATTAATTTGTCAATCATATTACTTCTCCATTCATTTATTATTCTCCATCTTTTTCTGAATACACAATTCTTCCACCAACAACTGTATATTTAACTTTTCCAGTTAATTTTTTTCCAATCCAAGGTGTATTTTTGGATTTTGAAGCAATCATGTCTTCTGTATAAATATATTCTTCATTTGGATCAAAAATTGTAAAATCAGCTATTTTTCCAGTTGAAATCTCTCCACGAGTCTCAAGTCCAATAAGTTTAGAAGGATTATATGATGTAAATCTTACCATGTCCATATAATTTATGTAACCAGGTTTTATCAAATTTGTTATAACTGAAGCAAGAGCTGTCTCAAAGCCTATTATTCCGTTTGGCGCTTGAGCTAAACCTTTATCTTTTTCTTCTTTTGCGTGTGGCGCATGGTCTGTAATCAAACAGTCTATTGTTCCATCTTTTAATCCTTCTATAATAGCTAATCTATCTTTTTCTTCTCTTAGAGGTGGGTTCATTTTGGCGTTTACGCCAGAATTTAAAACTTCATCTACTGTAAAACTAAAATAATGTGGACATGTTTCACACGTAACTTTTACACCTCTTTGTTTTGCTGAACGAATCATATCAACACTTGTCTTTGTACTAATATGGCAAATATGAGTATGTAGATTATTTGTTTCAGCAATTACAATATCACGAGCCGCCATAATTTCTTCAGCCTCTGGTAAAACTCCTTCTACACCTAATTTTTCAGCAATTGGACCTGCGTTTATAGCACCTTTTGATACACTTTTTTCTTCGCAATGTTCTGAAATAAAGCTTCCTAATTTATTTGCTTCTATCATTGCTTTTCTTATCATAGACGCGTTTTCAACTGGTTGGCCATCATCTGAAAAAGCTATTGCTCCTGCTTCTAATTGTGATTTAAAATTGACTAATTCTTCACCTTTTTCGCCAATTGTAACACTTGAAAAAGGAAAAATATTACAAAGATTAACTTCTTTAGCTCTTTTTAAAATTTGTTCTAAAACAATAGCGCTATCAGGAGTTGGCTTTGTATTTGGCATAGGACAAATACTTGTAAAGCCACCTTTAACAGCGCTTTTTGATCCAGTTTCTATAGTTTCTTTATGTTCTCCTCCTGGTTCTCTTAAATGACAATGAACATCTATCATTCCAGGAATAATATATAAATTTGTACAGTCAATAATTTTATCAGCTTCATCTTTAATATCTTTTTCTACTTTTACAATTTTATCGTCGCAAACTAAAACATCTAAAATATCTTCTGTTTTTGTTCCATAATCAACAACAGTTCCATTTTTAAATAAAATCTTCATATATTTTCTCCTTTTACAAATATTCTTAGTTAAGCATCAAGAATTTTATAAAATTCTTGATACTTAACTTAAAAAATTTTATTTTATGTTTTTTTAGTTTTCTTTTTAGTTTTTGAATTGTTTTCAGTAATTTCTTCAATTGAAACATCTTTAACATGTTCAATCTTTTCCCATTTTACGTCTTTTCTAAATAAACATATAAAGTTTAATATTGCCCAAGAAGCCATGAAAAATGGATATAATAAAATTCCTTTCCACATTCTTTTAATTGGCCTTCTGTCCATCAAAAGAACTACTACACCTGATAACATGTAAGCCATATAACCAGCAAATAACATTGATATTACTGATATCAACATTTTCCAAAATGTCATTTTCTGTAAAGCCCACATTATAAAGTTTACTATAATTAATAAAAGTGAAATTACAATTACTGGAACACACATGATGTACACTAATCCGTCAAAACTAGCCATAGTTCTATTTTTAGCAACACCTTTTGCTAAGTCTTTTGTATAATATTTAAATATTTGCATATGGCCTTTTGTCCATCTTGTACGCTGTTTCCAGCTTTCTTTAAAACTTGTTGGTTGCTCATCATAAACAATAGCGTCTGTAGCCCAACCAAGCTTGTTTCCATTAGCTATATTCATTAAAGAAAACTCAACATCCTCTGTTAATGTCTTTGTATTCCAGCCTGTATCTTTTATTAAATCAAATTTTACTACAAATCCAGTTCCATTCATTAATGGTGAAAGACCTACTTTGTACCTAGCTAGATGGTAGAATCTGTGCTGAGTCCAGTAAAATAGAGCGTATCCGCTTGAAATCCAAGAGTCTGTAGGGTTTTTAATATCTTTATATCCTTGAATAACTGTTTCTCCTTGACAAAGTTTTCTATTCATAGCGTTTAAGAAATTTTTGTCAACAACATTATCAGCATCAATTACAGAAAAAGCGTCATAATCTAGCTTTTCCTCTAAGACTTTATTTAAGAACCAGTTTAAAGCATAACCTTTTGTTTTTCTCTTAGGATCGTTTCTCGTATAAACCTTGCAACCCATACTTTTAGCAATTTTTCCTGTATTATCAGTACAATTATCTTCTATAACAAATATATCATATAAATCTTTAGGGTAATCTAGTAAATTCAAGCTTTCTATTAAATTTTTTATTACTTTTTCTTCATTGTGAGCAGGAATAATCATCATAAATTTGTGTTTTTTATCAACTTTTAATGGTTTATCCTTTAGTCTAATTAACGCACAAAACGCAATAATTATATTGTAGATCCAATATACTAACATTAGCCAAACTAAAGCCTGCTGAAGAATATACAAATATTTCACTTAAAATATAACCTCCAAAAAACTATTATTCAGCCTCGTACAAATCTTTTCTAGATAAGTTAATTCTTCCTTGTTCATCTATTGAAATACATTTAACTGTAACTTCGTCTCCAACTTTCATATAGTCTTCAACTCTATTTACTCTTTCTTTAGCAATTTTAGATATATGAAGCAATCCTTCTTTTCCAGCACCTAAGCTAACAAAAGCTCCTAATTTATCGTTGATTTTTACAACTTTTCCAGTATAAATTCCGCCAACTTCAATTTCACGAACTATATCTTCAATCATTCCTTGAGCATCAATTGCTTTTGAAGTATCGTCAGAATAAATAAATACTGAACCATCTTCTTCAATATCAATTTTAACTCCAGTTTCTTCAATGATTTTATTGATAGTTTTTCCGCCTGAACCAATAACATCTTTGATTTTCTCTACATCAATCTTCATAGAAATAATCTTTGGAGCATATTTTGAAATTTCTGGTCTTGGCTCATTTATTACTGGACCCATAATTTCGTCTAATATATATGTTCTAGCTTTTAAAGTTCTATCAAAAGCTTCGCTAATTATATCATAACTTAATCCATCAACTTTGATATCAACTTGAATTGCTGTAATACCATCTCTTGTACCACCAACTTTAAAGTCCATATCTCCGAAGAAATCTTCAATTCCTTGAATATCAGTTATAACAACATAATTATTTGGATCATTTTCATCAGTAATTAATCCTGTTGAAATACCAGCAACTGGCTTTTTGATAGGAACACCAGCATCCATTAAAGCTAAACTTGAAGCGCAAATACTTCCTTGTGATGTTGATCCATTTGAGCTTAAAATTTCAGATACAACTCTTATTGCATAAGGAAATTCTTCTACTGATGGCAAAACTGGAACTAACGCTTTTTCAGCTAAAGCACCATGACCGATTTCTCTTCTTCCTGGTCCACGAGAAGTTTTAGCTTCTCCAACACTATAACCTGGGAAATTATATTGATGCATATATCTTTTAGCTGTTTCATTATCTAATCCATCTAATTCTTGTTCTTCGCTTTTCATTCCAAGAGTGGCTATTGATAAAACTTGAGTTCTTCCTCTAGAAAATAAACCACTTCCGTGAACTCTAGGAATAATATCAACTGAACAAGATAATGGTCTTATGTCATAAATTCCTCTTCCATCAACTCTTTTATGTTCTTCAAGAATCATTTTTCTAACTGTTTTCTTTTCTAATTTATATAAAGAATCAGCAATTTGAGTTTTATCCTCTTCTAATTTTTCTTCACCAAATTTTTCTTTATACCATTCATTTACATCTTCTGTTAATTTTGAAAGCTTCTCGTCTCTTTCAATTTTATCAGGAGTTTGAACATCATTATACATTCTGTCTTTAAATTCATTTGAAACTAATTCATAAATTTCTTCGTCAACTGTAAATGATTTATATTCAAATTTTGGTTTTCCAATTTCATCTTTTATTTTTTGAATAAATTCGCAAAGTCTTTTTATCTCAACATGAGCTGTTTTTATAGAATTTAACATTTCTTCGTTAGTTAATTCATAAGCACCAGCTTCAATCATTGCGATTTTATCAATAGTTCCAGCAACAGTTAAATTTAACCTAGATACTTTTCTTTGCTCTTCAGTTGGATTTATAATAACTTGTCCATCAATATAACCAACGTTTACAGCAGCTGTTGGTCCACCAAATGGAATATCTGAAATTGAAAGCGCACAGCTTGCTCCAATCATAGCGCAAACTTCTGGTGAGCAATCTTGTTCTACTGATAAAACTAAACAATCTACAACAACATCATTTCTAAAATCCTTTGGGAACAAAGGTCTTAAAGGTCTATCAATTGCTCTTGATGTTAAAATAGCCTTTTCTGAAGGTTTTCCTTCTCTTTTTGTAAATCCTCCAGGGATTTTTCCTACCGCATATAATCTTTCATTATATTCAACAGATAATGGGAAAAAGTCTATTCCGTCTTTTGGTTCTTTTGAAGCTGTAGCATTAACTAAAACAGTAGTATCTCCATATTTTACTAAAACACTACCATTAGCTAATCCAGCCATTTTTCCGGTTTCAATTGTTAAATTTCTTCCGGCTAAATCAATACTATAAGTTTTTAGCATTTTTTTGTATTCCTCCTAAAATCTTTATTTCATCTATCTATTTGAATAGTAACCTCGACAATAAGTTTTAAATTCTGAACTTAAAGCTCATTGTCCAAGCCACTACTTCAAATAAAAATAGACATGTTTATTTTACTATAAAATTCAAAAAAAATCAATAATTATTTACAACAAAAATAGCGAGGTAAAAACCTCGCATATTTTAAATTTACTCTTCTTTTCCTAAACTTTCTAAAAGTTTATGATAATTTTCACTTGTTTCATAATTTTGTAAAACTTCTTCAACTGTTAGAGCTCTTCCATAAATTCTTAAACAATAAAGTTCTGCATTAAGAAAACCATGATAATTGTAACCCTCATCGTCATTAGGACGTTGAATGTATCTTGTTTTACCAATAGTTAATATATCACATCCGTTCCAAACTTCCTTGAACAAAATCTTCCCATCTTAATCCTTCATCTTCAAAAGAAATTCTTTGGAATTCTATACCATTAATAAACCCAACTAATTCTTTGTTTATACCATCAATAGTCACTGTAAAATAAATATTCTTATCATAACTTGTATCTATGTTTTCACCAATAGAAGGACTATCAAAACTAGTCAATCTAAACCAGCCATCACTCCAACCGTATACAAGGATGACTAAAATCATTGTCCAAACCCGCACCCAAATTACAAACAATTCTTTTCATACATCCATTATCATCATCAAATCCAAATGCTGCACCTATTTTTCCTTTATTAACATTTGAATTTCTTATCTCAAAAAAACCACCTAAACTTACGCCACCATTTTCAACTATTTCATTCGTAACTTCATCAATTAAAAGCCCTGTTCCTTTTAATTTACCATAAAATTCTAATGTTAGCCCTCCATCAAATTTGTATTTATCTTTATCAAATTTCATTTCTATATAATCATCTATTCCATCAAATTTAAATGATGTATTAGTTAATCCACTATTTTCATTATAATCAAACCCCTTTAATTCTACACCTTCTCCTAAGCTTTTTTCTAATTCTTCTTTATTGTTTGGAACATTTCCATCTATTACAGACGAATCAAGATTAAATATTATATGATCTGGAACTCCTAAATTATCTGTTGAAGCCATCTTTGTATATTTTATTCCTTCTAAATTAATAATCTCGCCAGTATCATAATTTATTAGCCAATCATCTTCTAAAATTCCATATCCTGATATTTTTGTTCCTTTTTCTACCAAACTCCAATTTGTTCCATAAACTTTATCATCAACTAAAACAATTTTCCAATTGTTTCCAACCTTTTTATCTAAAAGTTCTTCACCTATTTTAGAGGTTTTATCATTACATTGAAAACCCAAAATTGTTATTTGTAAAGCTTCTTTATCACTTGCAGCTTCACTTATATCTTTAGCATTCATCGCCTGAGTCAAAATTCCATTATCTCCTATAATCGCGTTTAGAGATACTCCCGCTAAAATAAGCAGTACAATGATAGTCGTTTTGTTTCATTATGACGAAAAAAAGACAACATTTTGGATTTTAAACTTTAATTTCATAACTATAAACATAATTGTCTACTACAATATATAATTTGCTTTTCATATTTTTGATTTCTTCATAATAAATAATATTATTTTTAGTTTGCTCTGAAACATTTATCAATCCTTCTAAATCGCTAGTTTCCAGAATTTTCATTCCATCAAAATTTGGTTTATTTTTCACAATTACAATCAAATCTTTATAAGAATTTAATATTTTTTTCACTTTAATTTTATATTTTCTTTTATAAGTCATTTTCTCTTTAATTTTTTTATTTATAAAAAATATTATTATAATCAAAAAAATAATAAAAGTAATTCCTAAAAATCTTCCTTGACTAATATTTTGATTTTCACTCTTTGGAAGATTTGTTTCTATTTTTTCATAATTTTCAGTTAAACTAGTTACATCATCTGTTATATTTATGTCTGTTTCAATATAATCTTCAAATTTTTTATTATCTAAATTCTTAAAACTCACATTTAATTTAACTTTTAAAACAGAATCAATTGGAAGCAAGTAAGCCTCTTCATATTTTCTAGCTAAATTATTATAATATTCATAATCAATATTAATAACTTCATTTATTGAAAAATTTTTTCCTTCAACTTTTCCTGTTTTATTTTCTAAAAGCTCAAAATTTCTAGTCCAAACTTTCCTTTCTATTCCATCATTTGATAAAACTGTTCCAACCAGCTCTCCTGTAATGTTATAACTATATTCAATAATCTTTTTTTCGTTTGCCTTAAAATCATATAAATAATTAATTTTGTACTCATCAACTGATTTTCCTGGATAATACAAACCTGAAGCAAGAATTTGATTCTCATAAAATTCATTTTCTTTTAAGATAACCTCATAATTATCTGACTTTTTAATTTCATAATTATACATAATTTCCTCCTACTCAAAATATTCATATAGCCAAATAGACGGAAAACCTAAATATTTTATATGAAATAAATAAATTCCAATAATCTGATCTTCTCTTACAAGCTTCGAATCAACTGTCTCATTATCATCTCCTTTAGTCTTGTAAAAAACTTCATTTCCGTCTTTAATTTTCTTTACTACTCTATGAGCAATTTTTTTGCTTTCCAAATTATAAATTAAAATTGAACCTACTTGAATATTATTCAGTTCTTTTTCATTCAACTTTTTGAATATTACAACATCTCCTCTTCTGAATAAAGGATTCATGCTGTTTGATATTATTGATATTGGTTGAAATTTAAATACTCCTAACATAAATAAAACTAAAAATACTGAAAAGCTAATAATTACAATATATTTCATATTTTCAAATCTATTTTCTCTTTTTAAATCAGCTCTAAATCTTAGTATTTTGTATTTATATATTAAATAAATTATTGTAACTAATAAAATACTAAAAGAACCAATTACAAACCAGTCTATTTTAAATTTTTCAAGGCAAATTAAAAATAAAAAATTCACAAAACTTCTATAAATTAAAGGAAAATAATATCTTTTATTTGCGATTAAATATATTGAGAGAAAATTGTATGAAATAAGTGGCAATAGCTCTCCACAAAGATATTTGAAAATTTCTCTTCTATTATTTAAACTAATAAAAAATTTTCTATAATTAATTTCAACCAAAATAAAAATTAAAGTAATAAATAATAAAGAAATTTTATTTTTTCTGTTTTTGGCAACAAAAAATATTCTCAATATTTCTATCAAAAATAAATTTAAAAATATTTTCATTTTTCACCTTCTTTTATTGTCCAGCAATAACTAATTCTGGAACAAAGCCATTATCTAGGGTTTCAACAATTATATAAATACTTACATTTTGATGTGGAGAAATTTCTAACCAAAATGGAAATTGAATTGTTGAGTCTGTTATATGATTAGAAATTATTTCACAAGGCGAAATCTCAATGATTTTACTGTCTCCAAAATACATATTCATTCTTATTTTTGAAATTGTTTGATCTGTGTCATTATAAATATCTAATATATATCTTTTTTCATTAGGAACTTTAGGAACAAATTCAGAATCCTCGCTAATTGAATAATTTGTAATCTGTTTTTCACCTTGCTTTAAAGTTAAAGAAGAATTTCCATTTGATATAATCTCTCCTTCTCTTTTACCAGAACCAGTTGTCCCAGAAACTTTTATATAATTCTCGACAAAATATCTAGAATATTCTTCAATTGACATTTTTCCTTGATAATTATCAACTGAAAAAACAAGCGTTATAGATAAAGATTCATTTGGATTGATTTTGTTATCCCAATCATCATTACTTATTAACCACCCATAGTCTTGCTTTTCAGCATCAAAAAAATCTATATATGAAATATAATTGCAATTATAAAATTTTACTTGCCAATTTTTATATTCAAAACTAGAATCATTATAAATATCAATATAATAGAAAAATATATTATCTATTCTTTCAGCAAGAATAAAACTTACTTCTGGATTCCATGGTTTTTCGTCGACAATTGAAGAATTTGAATATACTTCAAGCCTTGTATTTAAGGCGGAATAACCAATTGCCATAAATATAATTAAAGACATAGAAATAATAGAAACTAAAAATGATATATTATTGTCAATAAATTTTTTTAATTTTCTTTTCATGTTAACTCCTCGTATAATCAAAGAGTTTCTAAAAAATTAGAAACTCTTTAAAACTATTTTTGAATATACTCTATAACACCTGTAATTTCTTTGTTTTTCACATCAGGCACCTCTAAAGTCTCCTTATCATATTCTACTGTTACTGTAAAACTTGTCTGTTCTCCAGTTTTTAAATTATCACTTGGCCTTGTTGTTGAATAAACAATAGCTTTAGAGCCATTTTCGTCATCTGGAGTAAATTCTACGTTATTTAAAACTGCATCAATATTTCCAGTATTTTTAATAGTTATAACATAAATAATTTTATCTCCAGGCTTTCCAAGTTCTGAACTAAAAGCTACTGTAGTATCTGTAAACTCTGGTTCTCCTGGATTACAGCCATCACTTACTTCTTTTACTTCGACTCCAGTAATCTTTACTTTCCAATTTTTTGTTATTTTACTTTCACCATTTAATGTAAGTTCTGTAGCAAAAATGGAATATGCGACCGCCATTACAGATATTATAATTAATAATAACATCACAATAATTTTACTTTTTTTCATTTCTTAGCCCCCTTAAAATCAAATATATTTCTATGTTTACTTTATTATATGAATCTTAAATGACTTATGTTAAGGAAAATTTGAAACAAAAAAATAAAAGCCTGTATCTTCTGATACAGACCTTTTTTGGCTCCTTAACGATACTTATATGCGAAAAATGAGCCTACTTTAAGTTTTCCGAATCTCAACTGTTAAAATCATATTAACATAATAAAATTAATATTGCAAGAGTTTTTATGAACATTTAACCATTTCCAGTTTGAATTTCATCTTAAAACATTTATTTTTCATTAGATTTATGCAATATTAAGATATTATAATGCAAAGGGGAATTTATAATAATTAATTATAAAAAAACATCCATTTGTCATAGTCCTTTAAAAAGATTTAAAATTGTTTCTAATTCATAATTTTATAACCTGCTATTTTATATCCCTTTAATCTCCTATTATACATCTTTTCTAGTACTTTCATGTTATCTAAATAATCATATACAATTACTTTTTCCTTATCTTCATGCTCTCTATGAAGTCTACCTACATATTGTATAAT
>CANPWV010000014.1 GCA_947585105.1 uncultured Clostridia bacterium | reverse complement strand
ATTTCATTTCCATTATCACTATCAGTTACGCTATCGTAATTTTCTACATATTCCTCTTGTAGCCACTCTTCTAACATCGCCATCCCATTTTTCATTTTCGCGTCCATTGCGTTGGTAATTACACCATTATCCCCGAATTATTGCGTTTAGAGATACTCCAGCTAATATAAGCAGTACAATGATAGTCGTTTTATTATTTTATGATGAACTTTAAATTTCGAGATTCTTTAGCTTTTCAAAAACTATATATTTTAAAATTAATTAGTGTACATTATAATTTCACTTTGAATATTTTCTATTTTATTTAACATAGTTTTTCTTCTCCTTATAGTTTTAACCAATTACATTATATCAATGAATAAAAGAAAAGACTATTGACAAAAATTTTTTAAATAACTTTGTCAACAGTCTGAAAAAGAGATTTTTTTAAATCTCTTTTAATTATAAAATTTATCTCCAATAAATTTAGATTTCATGACTTTTAGATCATCTAAAAATTTACTATATCTATCTGAATATGACTTTTTCTCATCATTTGAGATTTTATAGTATTTATTATATGATTGCTCAACACCTTCTTGTAAAATATTTCCCATACTATCAATCATTGTCATATTCATATTTTCTGAAAATCCATAAATATTAAACTTTGCTTCCCAATCTTTAACATTTCCAAAAACAAATACTCCGAACTTCAACTAATGAAGTATCTACAAAATCCCATTCTGAATCAAATACTTTTTGAAAATTAGAATCTATTACCATATATTTATTTTTGCTATTTTTTACAATAAATCTATCTTGGCTACAAATACAGATTTCTTTGTAAGTATCTGACAGCTTTTCAGTTTTATTATTTATAAAATAAATTGTATTATCTTTATGAT
Organism: uncultured Clostridia bacterium; assembly: GCA_947585105.1. Lineage (GTDB taxonomy): Bacteria > Bacillota > Clostridia > TANB77 > CAG-508 > Scatovivens. The sequence goes on along the minus strand of CANPWV010000014.1, from coordinate 32,521 downwards.
TTTTTATTAATACTTTATCTCCGATTACATCTAATATTTGAGCCTTTCCTGAAAGCAAAACTTTATTTCCGAGTTTTCGTAAACCATCCTTGTTTATTAATTGATGTATCATAAAAAGGAATAGTGTTATTACTAAATATATATAAATAATTTTCGTCGTAATCTAAACTTTCACAATCAAGCTTTAGTCTAAAGCTTGACTCTTCTTTACCAACTAAGTAATATGAATCTCCATAACCCAAACTCGAAGTAGAAACAATTATATCATAATTTTCATTATAATTATATCTTGTAACTCCCTCTTCTGGCTGAACAGAGTAAGCTTCTAAACGATGTATCCCATTATAATTTGTATCAATTTCGTATTCCATTTCTTTAGTTTGACCTAAAACATTATAATATATGTTTTTTAGTTCTTCTTGTTTTGCTTCAAAGTCCTCGTCCATTGATTCACTTCTATAAGTCATAACTTTTCTTAAGTTTTTCATGATAATTTCACTTGTTCCATTTTCACAAACTAAAGCAATTTGGAAATTCACAGGTTTATTGTCTTTATTATTCATATAAATATTTACAAATGGACTAGCATAATCATATTTGAAATCAATCACAACATCTCCATTTGGAATTATATAGCCATATTTTCCATTTTTCTTTACATTAATATATGGATCATCAATATCAAGTGGTGTAATATATATAAAATAATCTTCTTTATAAGCAAGTTCGTGTTCATTTTCTTTACTTAAAACATAAGCACCGAATTGTTTTATATGAGAAACTTCCTATAATTGGAAAGACAAAAATTAGTGATATTATTCCAATAATTGAAATCATTGTAATACTATTTGTTTCAATCCAACGCTCTCTAATTGTTGAAATTGTTATCATTATTCCAGCAATAACTCCAAAAGCAAATATTGGCCATTCTTTTATAAATATAAACGAAAGGCTAAAAATTCCAAACAAATATCCTGTTTTTCTAAGTCCATCTCTATCGTTTATAAAATATTGAATTATATTTAATAAACCTGATAAACCAAGACCTACATATATTACTATTTTTAATATTTTTACTATATCATATTCTTGAACTGTAAGCTCTGTAATATCTTTTGGGATTTTTAAAGAATAAATTAATATACTTAAGCCTATTAAGATATTTAACAAAGCCATGCAAAAATTTACAAACTTTCCCTTCAAGGTTTTCTCCTTTATTTATACAGTCCTTTTTGATTTATGTAACTAGCAACTTCTGGAAGTATCAATTCTTCAAAATTGCTATTTTCTTTTATCTTTTGTCTTACCAAACTAGAACTTGTACTATTATTTACATTAACAAATTTTATTTCATCTGAGTAATTATTTTTTATGTCATAATTTTTTCGATCAAAAACAATAAATTTTCTATTTAAAATAAGCTTTTTTCCGTTCTTTCCATGTTTCTATTTTAGAAAAATTATCAAGTCCCATTATAAAATATCTTTCATCTCTACTATAGTCTTTATCAATTTTTGAAAAGCAATCTATTGCGTAAGAAACTTCTTTTTGATTTGCTTGCATACGAGAAATTTCTACTTTCTCCTCATTTTCAAACATTTTTAATAACATATTATATCTGTCTTCAAATGAAATTAAACCTTGTTTTTCATATTTATCTCCCATAGGAACAACTATAACTTTATCTAAATTAAATTCTTTTAGCGCACTTTTTACAATTTCAAAATGCGCAAGAGTTGGAGGGTTGAAACTCCCTCCAAAAAAACCTATTTTTTTCAAAATTTATACATCCTTTTTTAATTAAATTTTACTCAAAACTTCTTTATATATTTCTTCATGTATATCTTCAATTGATCTAATTTTATTATCTTCTGATACACATTTTACTTCATACCAATTATATTTTTCTATTAAGCTACATGCCGCTAAATAGCTTTCTTCTATATGTTTTGGATTTCTTTCATGTATATCTTTTTTCTCTTCATGTGAAAATTTATTAATTCTGTTTTTCATAAGTTCTTCAGACTTATCTGGTGGCATATTTAAGAAAAATACTTCTGTTGGTTTTGGAAGTCCATATATTCCAAATTCCAAGTCAAATAGCCAATCTAAGAATTTTTCTCTTTCATTTAAATCAGAAATTTTACTAGCTTGATGAACCATATTAGCTGTAGTATATCTATCTGCTAATATAATTCCACCGTCATTATAAAATTTTTCTAAATCTTTTTTATATGTAGCAAATCTGTCAGCAGCATAAAATGTTGAAGCAACATACGCACTAACATCTTTTGGATCTGTTCCAAATTCACCAGACAAATACATCTTAACTAAACTAGATGAAGGACTATCATAATTTGGAAATGATACAGTTTTAAATTCTATTTTGTCATCTTTTAATCTTTCAGCTAATTTATTTAATTGAGTCTGTTTTCCACTTCCGTCTGTACCTTCAATAACAAATAATTTTCCCATTTTTTTGCTCCTATAATTTATTCCAAAACCAGCTTAATGAATCATCATAACTTTTTAATTTTTTCTTTTTAGCAATAATATCATCAACCCATAAATATGATATAAATGTTACTAACATACAAATTAAATCGCAAGCTATACAATGATAAACCGTTGAAATTAATTCGCTTCCTTTTTCTAAATTATCAAGTAAGATTGAGTGATATATTAAATATCCTACAATTCCTACCATTAAAATAATAAGTGGCCAAGCAATTTCAGCCTTCCTGCTAAAAAATATTACTAATCCTATTACAGCAACAAGAATAAGTATCATTAGTGGGTTTGAAGTGTTTAAATAAATTTCCATTTTTTCCTCCTTGGTAATTAATTTTATTTAAAAGATATTCTTATCTTTATAAAACCTTTTTAGCGGTATCTTGGACCAGGAGGTCCAGGAAACCAATCATCTTCATCTAAATCTCTATCAATAGCTTTTTCTGTGTTTTCTATAGTTTTATCTGTTACTTCTCTTTGTTCACTTAAAGCATTATATTTATTATCAATATCAACTTTTTCTTTAATTATTTCTTGAACTTTTTTATAGTTTTCATGTGTTGAATTTTTTTGATATTCTTCTATTGCTTCAGCAAGTCTTTTGTCGGCTTCTTCAACCTCAGCTAAATATCTTTCACGCTCTTCTCTAAGCATATCTTGTTCTTTTCCATTGTTTATGAATTTTTCTTGTTTTAAATCTCCATGTTCATCAATATATGTTGTATAATCTCTGTTTTCATCATATCTCAAAGGTTTTCCATTTTCTCCACCGTCATGACCATCTCTTATATTATATCTAAAATAATCTTCAATTTCATTAAAATCATACATTTTTCCGAACTTTTCCGTCTAATCTTCCTTTTCCATCAATAGTAAGTCCTGTACTCTTTTGAGCCAAAAATGTCTTATAGCCTAATTTATATGGAATTCTAACCGCAACTACGTCTCCTCTTTGATATTTTCCTTTTAAAGCAATTCCTGTATCTTCTTCTACTTTTTCAAAATTCTCAATTACTCTAGTATTTACAACACAAGGTTTTACATGATTAAACTTAGCTATTTTTTGAATATATGTTTCAAAATTTTCGTCTTTTTCTTCTTCTTTTTCGTCAAGCTTAAGTCCATCATCAGATTTTACTTCTCCTAATTTTCCATCTGTTTCTTCTAATGTTTCGCCTTCATCTTCTTGTAATTTGTCTTCTGGATCTTCTCTTAAGCCAACTTCATTTTGTTCTACAAGATTATCATATTCTCTTAAATCAACTTGTTTTGTTCCAACAGTTTTTGTTTCGATTCCTTTGCTTTTAGCAATTTCATCAATTCTTGCTGATAAATATCTCATACTTAATGGATAATCATTTCCTGTTCTTTCAAATAAATCATCCATATTATGAGGAGTAAAATCTTCTTCTATTTCATAAACACTTAAAGTTCCATTTTTTATTTCATCTGGATAACTTTCTTGTAAATATCTTTCTATTTCTTGCCTTAAACCTGTAGATAAAGTTATATTATCTCCAATAATGGTATATAAACTGTATCCTTCTGAATCTGTTACAGTATAAAAATCAACTTCTTTAGAAAATTCTTTACTTCCTACATTAAATTTGCTTTCTGATTTTCTAGGAATCATATAAAAATTTGAAGCAGATTTTAACTTTTCTTTTAAATTTTCATCTACACTCTCATTTTGATCTTTAAAAGAAAGTTCATATTCAGCAACAGATTTAATGTTTTTTATAACATCATCTTCAACTTCTTCCATATTAGGAGTATTTGCTCCGAGAAGCGCTAGCAATATAAAGTTTTTCAAACTCGTTTGTCTCTAGTTCTTTTAACAAATCTTCTACTGTAATCGCAGCAATTTTTTCATCAATATTTTGGTCATCTGAAATTTTTACATCTTTTCCCATTCTTTGAAAAGCTTCATTTACCACATCTTCAGCATCTAGAAATGGTCTTTCGTTTAAATCAGCCATAAAAATACCTCTTTATTATTTTTTCATAGTGTTATTATAAACTGTTCCAACAACAATTCCGCCAACATCTTCAATATTATTTTTTGCTCTAATTATATTTTCAATTCTTGTTTTTCTTTCTGAAACAACTAATATTGAAATTTTAACAATTCTAGCAAGTGTTAAAGTACTAGCAGAATCTAGAACATTTCCTGTATCTATAATTATTACATCATAAGTATTTTCTAATAATTTAAGAGTATCTTTCATTTTGTAACTTTCTAAAAGTTCAGCTTGATTTACTAGATTTTGACCAGCTAAAATCATGTCTAAATTATCTACACTTGTTTGTTTGATATAGTTATTAACAGAATTATCATTACTTTCTAAAAAGTCTGTTAAACCATTTCCATCATAATCTTTAACAATTCCACTTGAATTTTTTACTAAATCTATTAATATTACTTTCTTTCCAAGTTTAGCGTAAGATTTAGCAAGTGAATTTGCTACAAAGCTCTTTCCATCACCATTTTCAGGACTTGTAACTAATATTGTTTTACATTCATTTAAATTTACTCTTAATAATTTAAATCTATCGCTTAAATCAAATTCTGTTTTTGGTAATTTTACTAATGTCTTAGAATTTGTAACTTTTTCAAGAGTTTCTTCACTCTTAATTGTTTCATCAAATAATTCTCTAACAATTACAAAACCACAAGCTAAAACAAAACCTACAACAGTTACTAAAATAATTTTTTTCTTTGGACTTGACTCTTCTTTATCAACTTCTGGGGCAACTTCTTTATTTTCTTTTTTATTTACAGTTGCTCCAAGAGCAATTGAATTAATCATTTCGTCATTTTCTTCTTCATCTAAAGCTGTTGGTCCATCTATAACTGTTATTTTTTCTATTCTGTAAAGAGTATTTGTTTTATTTGTCAATTCGCTTAAAATTTCATTAGAAATTTTTATTGCATTTTCTTGATCTTTAAATCCTACAGTTAAAGTAATAACATCACTTCCGCCACCAGTAATAGAAATTAGATTTTTCAAATCATCAATATTAAATTCTTCAGTATAACCAATTTTCTCTAAAGTTGATTTTAAGAAACTTGTAGATTTAGCAAATTCGTTAAAATTTGATATAACTGAATTGTCTATACTTAATTTATATGTAGTTTGATATTCTTGACTTTCAGCAATTCCTCTTTCTAATATAAATTTAGTTTTGGAAAATTTCATTTCACTTAAAGTAATTTCCTCAAACTCAACAGATGAAACTTGAACTTCATCTTCATTTATATCTACTTTCTTAGATTTTGTATTTCTTCCATATAATATTACACCTATTATAAGAAAAATAATTGTTGCTACTATAATAAATATTTTCTTTCTCCAAAGCGCGACCATTAAATCTTTGATATCTATTTCTTCTTCCATGTATTTCTCCTTTTTTATTAAAAACTGATATAAAAATTATATCAAATTGAAGTTTTATTTTCAATACAATTTGAAAAAAATGACAAAAAAATTCCTCTAGAAAAAACTAGAGGATATTTATAATATTATTTAATTACATATTATAGTCAGAAACCTTTTTATAAGCATAAACTGCTGAAATAACTAAAGCAATTATAACAAATACTATTCCATAGCTAGAACCTGTATATGGTAAATTTTCATCTGAAGTTGTGTTACTAGCTAAATTTCTATATGAAGTTGATCCCGCATTATTAACAGCATTTCTACTACTATTAGTATTTGTATTATTTGTACTTGGTGTAAGTGATGTTGTTTCTCCAGAACCTGTTGCTGTATTTCCAGTTGGAGTAAGAGATGTTCCATTACTTATAGGAGTAAGTGAACTAGTATTACTATTTCTTGTTAATGTTTGTGGTTCTGATGAAGCCATTGTGTTAACAGCAAAAGCACAAATCATAACTACCATAATAATTAAACTTATAACTAATTTTTCTTTCTTCATTTTTAATCCTCACTTAACAATAAATTTAAAATCTATATTTATTATAACCTTACCAATTTTATAATGCAAGTACTTTTTCAAAAATTTTTTATTTTTTTACAATTTTCTTTATTTTTTGCCATTACCAGTACTTTCCAAGCTTAAATTAAACATTAAATCTAAATAAAACTATATCTCCATCTTGCATTATATAATCTTTTCCTTCTGATCTTACTAAACCTTTTTCTCTAGCTGTTACCATTGAGCCATCAGCTTTATTTATAAAATCATCATAAGAAATAACTTCAGCTCTAATAAATCCTCTTTCAAAATCAGAGTGAATTTTTCCGGCAGCTTTTGGAGCTTTTGTATTTAACGGAATTGTCCAAGCTCTAACTTCTGGTTCCCCAGCTGTTAAATAACTCATTAAACCTAATAATTTATAACTTGCTTTTATTAATTTATCAAGTCCTGATTCATCTAGCCCAAGAGCTTCCAGCATTTCTTTTTCATCATCTTTATCTAATCCGATTAATTCTTCTTCAATTTTTACACATAATGGAATAACTTCTGAATTTTCTTTTTTAGCAAATTCTTTTAATTTCTGAAGATTTGGATTACTATCTGGATTTTCAATTTCTTTTTCAGAAATATTTCCTACATATAACATAGGTTTCATAGTCAAAAGAAAACTTTCTTTTATTATATCCATTTCTTCTTCATTTAATTCAAGTGATCTTGCTGGTTTTCCTTCTTCTAAAGCTTTTCCAATTTTTTCTAATAAATCAATTTCAATTTGAAATTTCTTATCAGCTTTTACTGATTTTTTAGCTCTATCTAATCTTTTTTGAACAGTTTCTAAGTCAGCCAAGCAAAGTTCAATATTTATAGTTTCAATATCTCTTATCGGATCAACACTTCCATCAACATGAACAATATTACTGTCTTCAAAACATCTTACAACTTGAACAATACTATCTACTTCTCTAATATGTGACAAAAATTTATTTCCTAAACCTTCGCCTTGACTAGCACCTTTAACTAAGCCCGCAATATCAACAAATTCTATTGTTGCATAAGTAACTTTTTGAGGATGATAAATTTCTGATAATTTATCAATTCTCTCATCTGGAACAGCGACCATTCCAACATTTGGCTCTATTGTACAAAATGGGTAATTTGCGCACTCAGCTCCAGCCTTTGTTATACTATTAAATAATGTACTTTTTCCTACATTAGGAAGTCCAACAATTCCTATTTTCATTAATTAATTTCCTCTAAAAAATTTTTGGAGCCACCTGTCAGATTCAAACTGACGACCTATTGATTACTAATCAATTGCTCTATCAACTGAGCTAAGGTGGCAACAAAAACATTATACTTTGTTTGCTAAAATTTGTCAATACTTAAAATGAATTAGTTAGTTATTATCCTAACATTCTTAATGAATTTATAATAGCAATAATTGAAACGCCAACATCTGCGAAGACGGCGAGCCACATATCTGTGATTCCTAAAGCTGACAAAATTAAAACTAAAATTTTCACAAATATCGCAAAAAATATATTTTCTCTAACAATTTTCATATTTTTCTTTGAAAGTTTTATTAATTCAAATATTTTTGATGGTTCATCTGTCATTAAAACAACGTCAGAAGCCTCAATTGCGCTATCTTGACCGAACTCCACCCATTGCAATTCCAACATCTGAAATTGCAAGAACTGGACTATCATTTATTCCATCTCCAACAAAAAACAAAACTTCATTTTCTTTCTTTGTTTTTAAAAGTTCTTTAACTTTTTCGACTTTTCCATCTGGTAAAAGTTCAGAGTAAACTTTCTTTATTCCAAGTTCTTCTGCTACTTTATTTGAAATTTCTTCTTTATCACCTGTAAGCATCACTGTCTCTATTCCCGCTCTATTTAAGTCTTTTATAGCTTGAGTAGAATCATCTTTTATTTTATCTGAAATTAAAATATAACCAGAGTATTTCTTGTTAACAGCCACATACACAACGGTTCCAATCAAATCTTCTTCTTTAAATTCAATATTAAAGCTTTTTAATAATTTATCATTTCCAATTAAAACTTCTTTTCCAAGAACGCTTGCGCTAATTCCGTGACCAGCTATTTCTTTTATATCTAATATTTTCTTTTCATCAATATCTTTTCCATATTTATCTTTTATAACCTTTGCAATAGGATGATTTGAGTAATTTTCAGAATATGAAGCAAGTTCTAAAAGCTCGCTTTCACTAATTCCAATAGGATTAATTTTTTGAATATTAAATTCACCTTTTGTAAGTGTTCCAGTTTTGTCAAAAACTCCAATTTTAACTCTAGACAAGCTTTCTAAACAATTACTTCCTTTTACTAATATTCCTCTTTTTGCTGAACCGCCAATTCCTCCAAAAAAGCTTAATGGAATTGATATTACTAAAGCGCAAGGGCAACTTACAACTAAAAATGAAAGCGCTCTATATACCCATATTGAAAAATCTTGTTTTAATATAAGTGGTGGAAAAACCGCTAGAACTACCGCTAATCCAACGACTACTGGAGTATAAATTTTTGCAAATTTTGTTATAAAATTTTCTGACTTTGATTTTGATTCACTTGCATTTTCAACAAGTTCTAAAATCTTACTTACAGTTGATTCTCCAAATTCTTTTGTCACTCTTATTTTTAAAATTCCATCTTTATTTATTGAACCGCTTAAAATTTCTTCATCAGGCTTAACGCCTCTTGGAACTGACTCTCCTGTCAAAGCTTTTGTATCAATAAATGAATTTCCTTCTATAACAATTCCATCTAATGGAACTTTCTCTCCAGGTTTTACTAAAATTACATCATTTATTTTTACTTCTGAAGGATTTACAATTTTTACTTCTCCATTTACCAAAAGACTAGCTTTATCAGGTCTTAAATTCATTAGAGATTTTATAGTATTTTTTGATTTTTCGACAGCTAAATTTTGGAACAATTCTCCTATTTGATAAAACAACATAACAGCAACAGCTTCAGGAAATTCTGAAATTATCAATGCTCCGAATTGTAGCAACAGCCATCAAAAAATTTTCATCAAATATTTTTCCTTTAAAAATATTTTGGGTTGCTTCTCTTAAGACTTCAAAGCCTACAACAATGTAAGAAATCAAAAACAAAGTCTTGCTTATATAATTATTTTTTACAAAAAAAGCAATAATATAAAAAATAATTGAAATAATTATTTTAATTAAATTTTCTTTTATAGATCCTTCTTCATGTTCTTCCATTTAAATTACCTACTTTCTATGTTCAATATGTTGGAATCCAACCTCAAAAACTTCTTTTACATGATCATCATCTAACATATAAAAAACTTCTTTTCCAACTTTTTCACATTTGACAATTCCACTTCTTCTCAATGTTCCGAGTTGATGGGAAATTGAAGATTTGCTCATATTTAAAACATTCGCAATATCGCAAACGCACATCTTACTTTTATCTAGCGCATACAAAATTTTCACTCTTGTTGTATCACCTAAGATTTTAAAAAATTCAGCAAGTTTATTAAAGCTATTTTCATCAGCCATAAGCTTTAAAACTCTTGATACAACATCTTCATGAATAATATTACAGTCACATATAAATTCATTTTTTGACATATTTTTACCTCCTGATAGTTGAATAATTATTCAACCTTATAATTATATTATAGTTGAATATATACTCAATTGTCAATATAAAAAATAAAAAAGGTAGAAAATTTTTCTACCTTTTTATATTAAAACATATAATTTTCTAAGGCATATCCTATTTTTTCATCACATCCTACAATTTTATATGTAGAAAATCCAGTTTTTATAACAAATATATTTCCAGTAACAGTTTCTTTATCATTTTCATTTTCTATTTTAATCTTAGTTTTTACTTCATAAAGTCTTTTACTTTTTTTAGATTTTGAAACACCTTTAATTTCAACAAGTTCAAGTGAGAAATAACCACCAAAATAATTATTATAATCATCAATTTCATCAAACACATCATTAATTCCATCTTCTAAATGATCCAATCCATTTTGATAATAATCATCATCTTCATCAAAATCAATATATTCATCATCAAAGTATCTTTCTTTCATTTCGCATTCTTCGAAAAATACATATCCACCCTTAAAATCAATTAGTTCAGCAATTTTTCCAGCATCTTCAGCTTCAAAAGCTTCAAAAAATTCTTTAACTGTTTTTTTAGGACTTCCTAATACAAAATTTTTTACTAATACAGCTATAATTACTAATATAATTAAAACAATAATTAATTTAATATGTTTTTTTAATCCTAATAATACTTTTTTTACCTTTTCCATATAAAATCCTCCTAAAAAATTTATAGATATATTTTATCATATATTCATATTTTTAGCAAGGAATTATTTGAGCTTTAATTATTGACAAATTTGGAAAATGTTGATATTATAATAATAGCTTAAGTGAATATATCCATTCATATTTAGCTACACCAGATATGTGAAGTAGGAATCACATATCTTTTTTTATATATAAAAAAGGTGGTTCGAGGTGGAACACGCCAAAGGCCGCGCGCGCCTACACGGCAGTCAACTAATTGAAAAAAGCTTTTATGCTTTTTTCAAAAGTTTCCTAGCCTTCACAAACTCGCTTCATCTGCCACCGGCAGCGCTTCGTTTATTCAGCTTTTCGATTCCACCTCTTAAATGCTCAAAAAAAGTAGAAGACATTAACATCTTCTACACTTGGTGGTTCGAGGTGGAATACGCCAAAGGCCTCGTCGTAGAAAAGGTCATTTAGACCTTTTCTGTTCAGTTTCGACGATTTCTGTTGAAATCGCCAAAACTGAACCACTCCTCTTCGATTCCACCTCTTAAACGCTCAAAAAAAGTAGAAGACATAAATATCTTCTACGCTTGGTGGTTCGAGGTGGAATCGAACCACCGACACGGGGATTTTCAGTCCCCTGCTCTACCGACTGAGCTATCGAACCATATTTTATAAAAGATATCTATTACTAGATATCTTTTATATGGCGACCTGGAACGGGCTCGAACCGTCGACCTCCGCCGTGACAGGGCGGCATTCTAACCAACTGAACTACCAGGCCAATTACATTTATAAAAGAATGGTGGTCGCTATAGGGTTCGAACCTATGACCTCCTGCTTGTAAGGCAGATGCTCTCCCAGCTGAGCTAAGCGACCATAATTTCTTTAATTCATCAACGAAATTTATTTTAACATATTGATTTTTCTTTGTCAACATATTTTTAAAATTTTTCCAATTTTTTACAAATATTATTTCGTCAACGTAGTTTATTTTAGCACAATCACCTTTCATTGTCAACTATTAATCAATATTTTTTCAAAAAAAAGAACGGGAGGCCACAAAAAACTGTGGTCTCCCATCCTTAAAAGAGGTTACAATTAGAAGATGTCATAAATTAATCGGCTTCTTGCTACGTTTTTTTCGATAAAAACGTATTTTTGATCAGGCCCATAACTCTGCAGAGAGAAAGCTCCAAGTGAATTTTTCTTTGAACTTTCGTCCAAATATTTCACATAAAGTGTTCCTCCTTTGAGATCCTCGATTCTGGCTTTGTGAGCATTATTCACCGCCAAAAACAACATATATACTTCTCTTCCTTTGAAATAGAATATCACATCGCTCAATGGTAATACATCCCATTTGATAACGATAAATTTCTCACCGTAATCGCAAGGCTTAAACTCTTCCTGAACAGAATAGCCATCTTTGTCGTGTCTCGTGATGTGGACGATGCCATCATCAGAGACAAATAAGGGGACTTTTTCTATCTTCTTTTCATTTTTGAAATAGACATTTGATACAAGTCCTTCCTTTGCCTTCTGTTCCATCAGTTCATTGAGATTTAGTGAATATTCCCGTTCCCAGATGTTCATAGACATCCTCCTCTTTAAGAATATTTCCATTGTCAACCGTTAGGTCAACAAAAGATATTTTCATTATATCACCAAAATCCCCAAAAATCAATATATTTCGTTATATTTTGTCTTTTTGCAAATTGTCATAATAAAAAACAAACAGGAGACAACTAAAATAGCGTCTCCTCGCCTGTTTGAGAGTTTTTGAGCACAGAAGTCTTAATTTTCCAAAATAACCAAGAATTTTTTTCCGTATTCTTTCATATCGAAAACGGCGTAAGAATTTCCGCTATACTTAAAAATGAACACTAATGAAGAACGATAACCATACTTAATTCCCTCAGCAGTGTTAAGCGTACATTCTCTTATTTCGCCATCGCTTAAGAAAAGAATATAACATTTTTTCTTTCTTTGAGCGAACCTGAAAGCATCCGAAGAATTCATGATTACACGGCAATTTAAGACACAAAATTCTTTACCATAATCGCTAAGTTTATATGTTTTATCAACAACATCTCCACTAAGCGGATCTTTTTCTTTGGCAACGAATTCATTGCTTCCTTCCTCAAGCTTCACCTGACACAGTTTTACAGTCCGATCTTTCTTTACATAGCATTTTCTCATGATAAAAGCTCTCGACCTATGAGCCGAAAACTCTTCAAGGCTTACTACGAATTTAGAATCGTAAATGTAAAGCATCTTAGTTCAACCTCCCATATTAAATTTTCTATACTACCAACTTTTGGCAAGTATAACATAAAAATTATACTACAATATAGCCATCTAGTCAACTCTCCTATTGATTTATTCAGAGAACTTTTGTATAATGTTAATATTAAATTAGAAAAGGATTATAATTATGATTTTAAAATATGAAAAAAATGATAATAAATTTTATAATATTAAAGATGTAGCAAAAGGCTATTTTCATATGTCTAGTAAATTAATCGTAAAATTAAAAAATAAGAAAAAAATATTTTTAAATCATGAAATTTCAAACATAAACCAAACCATTAAAACAGGCGACATCATAGAATTTGACTTAAACTATGAAGAAGAATCTGAAAATATTGTTCCAACAAAAATGAATTTAGATATAGTTTTCGAAGACGAAGCTCTTTTAATTATAAACAAACCTTCAAATACTCCTATTCATCCATCTATTAATCACTATCAAGACAGTCTTTCAAATGGAGTAAAATATTATTTTAATCAAATAGGCTTAAATAAAAAAATAAGACCTGTAAACAGGCTTGACAAAGATACTTCTGGATTAGTTATTTTTTCCAAAAATGAATATGTTCAAGAAAACTTAATAAATCAAATGAAAACTAGAGATTTTAAGAAAAAATATTTAGCAATTTTAGATGGGATTTTGCCTCAAAAAGAAGGAATTATTAGTCTTCCAATTGCTAGAAAAAATAATAGTATAATTGAAAGAGAAGTAAATTTTGAAAAAGGTCAAGAAGCAATTACTTTATATAAGGTTCTTTTTGAAGGAAATAATTTAAGTCTAGTAGAATTTGAATTAAAAACAGGAAGAACTCATCAAATAAGAGTTCATTCAAAATATTTAGGTGCTCCGCTTTTTGGAGATACTCTTTATAATCAAAAATCTGATTTAATTGACAGACAAGCTCTTCACGCTTTTGAAATTGAATTTATACATCCTATTTCAAAAAAGAAAATGTCTTTTAGAGTAAATCCTCCAAAAGACATTTTAGATATTTTTATTAATTATAATATTGTTGATATGTTAAATAACTATTATAAGTAGACATTATCTCATCTAAAAAAGTTCCAGCTATTATTTTATATTCACCACTATTATTTGAAACATACACAACATCAGTAAGTTGACCAAGCTGACCTGTTCCATTATCATATTCAAAATTTACTCTTAATTTATAAAGCCCTTTTGTTCCTTGTATCAAATTACAAGAATCTATATTTTTTACAGATAATCTTAATCCACTACTTGTAACTTCAATTGCTGATTTAATATAGCTATTCAAGTATTTTTCTTGATCATCAAAATCTATTTCAACGCCATTTTCTTCTTGAGAAAACAACTCATCAGAATTTTTATAATAACTATCAAATTTTGGATAAGCTGATGTCTCTAAACTAGAAAGAACATAATAACCTTTAGAATCTATCAAATCTGAAGCTTCATCTATATCTTGATTATTAAAATATTTACAAAAATTTTGAATTGCTTTTTCTGGAGCAGTAGCTTTTTTATCATGAGGATTAACATAATAAACAATTCCAATAATTACTAAAATAATAGCAATTATTATCATAATAATATTTATAATAAATCTTTTATTTATTTGTTTTTTACCATTTTCCTCATCATCTGAAATTAATGATTTATAACCTTTTTTATTTTCTAATTTTTCTTTTTCAAAATCATTATCTTCTAATTGTTCCGGAAAAGAATTGTTTTTCTCGTTTTCTTCCATAAATTATCTCCCTGATTGCTATTTTAAAAAGGTTCTGGAATTTCTCCAGAACCCCCACTTTATAAGATTTAGAATAATCCAACACTATCATCTCCGTCAGTACCTACTATATAGTATTTTCCGCCTTTTTTGAAAACATAAATATCAACTGTAGTAGTATCTCTTTCTACATCATCGTCTTCATCTTCTTGATATTCAACTTTTACTTTAGCTTCTACTTTATAAAGATTTTTAGCATCTTTTACTTTTTTAGCTTTTTTAATCTTTTTGATTTCAACACCATATTTTTCAGCATCACCTAAAGAATCTTCCATTCCCTCTACTGTACTATCTATCATATCGTCTAATTTATCTTTCATGTCATCATCTTCATATTTATCACTGTAATCGTCATAATAATCATTGAAATCTTCATAATCACCGTTACAATTAGCCCAAGCACCGGCTCCAACAACATCAACTAAATCAAAAGCTTTTGAAAATTTTCCTTTATCAAGATATTGTAAAAACTTTTTAGCTGTTTTTTCTGGAGTAGGTCTAACAGCAACTACGATACAAATTATTAAAACTATAGCAACAACTAATATTGAAATACCAGTTATTATTTTTTTATTATTATTAACTTTTTTAGTTTCAACATTAGGCTCAACATTTTCTACATTATTTTCATCACTCATTATAAATACCTCTTATTTTAATATTATAATCCTGCACTAACAATTTTACAGCTTAATCCTTTTTTCATAACCCAGAATGTAAGTGTATCTGTATCTTTGTCTCCATCATCATCTATAGCTTGAACTTTTACTTTTACTTTATATAAATTTTTTCCTTCTTTTTTTACACTTGTGAATTTTTTAATTTTTAATTTTACATCATCAACATAATCTTCCATAGCTTCTTTAGCATCTTCTAGATTATCTTTATCTAATGAATCTTCATAACTATCTTTAACTTCTTCATATTCATCAGAATCTTTATCACTTATAAAATCTTTATATTCATCCCAGAAGTCATCTTCAAAATCTTTATCATTTTTGATATCATTAAATACATAAGTTCCATAAGGATCAGCTAATTTAATCATTTTCTTAACATCAGCTTTTGAATAAGCTTTTATAAATTGTTTTACAACGCTCTTTGCTTTACCTTTTGTATTAAAAAATACATTAAAAATAACTATTACTGCAATAATAGCAACAACTATACCAATAATTAGATATTTTTTTTCTTTTAGGAATGTTTCAATACCATTTCCTCCTGATACTACATTATTAGTATCTTTTGTTTCATTTTCAACGTTAGAAGTATTCTCAACGTTTTCAACATTTTCATTTTTTTCGTTTTCGTCCATAATAATCCCCTTTCATTTTATATTATGAAATAATCAACTAAATTATAACATAATAGTAAGATTTATCATATATAATTTATACCGCAATTTACAAATTTTGTCAATATCTTACCATAAAAATGAAAATAAATTTGGTAATTTTACTTTATTTTATTGATTTTTTATCACTTTTAAAATATAATAATAAAGAATTAATTTTTATTTTAGGAGGTCTAAAAATGGACGAAGAAAATGAAAAAAAAGAAACTACTCCAACTGAAAACGAAGAAATCGTAAAAGAAGATGTAAAAGAAGAACAAAAAGTTGAATCAACAGTTGAAGTAGATAAAAAACCAAAAAAAAGTAAAAAAGGACTAATTATTTCAATTATAATTATTCTTGTAATTATAATTGCTTGTGCAATTGCTGGATTTGTTTATGCTACTTTTTTCTCAGCTAAAGAAATTGATTTGTCAAAATATATTTCATTTGAAACATCAGGAAATTATAATGGGTATGCATCATTTGATGAATATGACTTAACCGTTGACAAAAAAGGGTTGAGAAAAATAATAGATGATAGAAAAACTGTTAATAAATTAGAGGAAAGAATTTTGGAAAAATCCGAAGTTGAAACAAATGAAAATGTTAAAAACGGTGATAAAATCAAAGTTACAATAAAAATTTCTGATGATTGGTTGAAAGAATATAAAATCAAGCTAAAATCAAAATCATTTGAAATCACTGTTAAAGACTTAGAAGAAGCCGAAGTTATTGACTTATTTAAAGATGTAGAACTTGAATTTTCAGGAATATCTCCTAATTTATCTGTATCTATAAATAATACTAGTGCTAATAGTTTCATTAAATATGATGTTTACTATACTATGTCTGTTGAAAATGGTCAATCTGATTTAGTAACTTTATCAAAAATAAGAAATGGAGATAAAATTACTGTCAAAGCAAAATTTGATGAATCAGACTTAAGACAATATGGTTACGCGGTAAACGAAACTGAACATACTTATACTGTTGAAGGTCAAAATGAATATTTAAAAGATGCTTCTCAATTATCTCAAGAAACTAAAGATTCTATAGCACCTGAAGCTTTAGAAGAAGCTAAAAGTGATTGTGAATATCGTTCTTATTCTGTAGCTAGTGTTTATTCATTAGGATATAATTATAATTTAAGAGCTGGAGATCCAGAACTTCAAAAAGTTCTTGTTGCTTCAACAGATAAAACTGGTTATAGTTATGATAAAAATAATATTTTCTATATATATAAAGTAACATATACAGAGCTTAACAGCCAAGCTACTTATGATTATTATTTAGTAGAATCAGATAGCGATATAGTTGTAAGTTCAGAAGGTGTTGATGTAGATGATATATATTTCTCTGAATTTTCTAATTATTCAAAATTTTATTATGATAACGAAGCTCACAAAGGCCTTGATTCTACAATAAATGCTATCAAGAGCTGTTATACAGATTATACATTTACAGAATTTTAAGCAAAAAAATAAAAGGGCGGTTTTACCGTCCTTATTTTTTATAAATTTAAAAGATGGTATTTTTATAAATACCATCATTATATTTTACGCTGTTTTGTTTTCTGTCTTTTGAAGTTTTGTTGTTCTCATCTTCAAAGGCTCTTTTTTCTTATTTTTATCTATGATAAGCTTTGGAGCAGCTTTATTTAAAGTAGTTTCTCTTGTTATAATACATTTTACAATTTGTGGATTTGATGGAATATCAAACATTATATCTCTCATCAAATCTTCTATAATTGATCGTAATCCTCTAGCACCAGTATTTCTCTCAATAGCTTGATTCACAATTGCATCAATAGCACCTTTTTCAAACTCAAGTTCTACCCCATCTAATTCTACAAGTTTTGTATATTGTTTTATCAAAGAATTTTTTGGTTTTGTTAAAATATCATGTAGGGCTTCAGGAGTAAGCGCTTCTAAAGTAGCAACAATTGGAAGACGACCAACAAATTCTGGAATCATTCCGAATTTTAACAAATCTTGTGGTAATAATTGTTTTAAAATTTCAGTTCTATTAATATCTTTTTTACTATCAATTGTAGCTCCAAATCCAATAGACTTCTTTCCTACTCTATCTTTTATAATAGAATCTAATCCTTCAAAAGCACCTCCACATATAAACAATATATTTGATGTATCAATTTGAATAAACTCTTGATGTGGATGTTTTCTTCCACCTTGTGGTGGAACTGAAGCAACAGTACCTTCTATCAATTTAAGAAGAGCTTGTTGAACACCTTCTCCACTTACATCTCTAGTAATTGAAGGATTTTCAGATTTTCTTGAAATCTTATCAATTTCATCAATATAAATAATTCCACGTTCAGCTCTTTCAACGTCCATATTAGCGTTTTGAAGCAATTTAAGCAATATATTTTCAACATCTTCTCCAACATAACCAGCTTCAGTTAATGTTGTAGCATCAGCTATTGCAAAAGGAACATTTAATATTTTAGCTAAAGTCTGAGCAAGTAAAGTTTTTCCACATCCTGTTGGGCCTAAAAGCAAAATATTACTTTTTCCAATTTCAACATCATCAATAAATCCTAAATTATTTATTCTTTTATAATGATTATAAACAGCAACAGATAAAGTTTTTTTAGCTTCTTCTTGACCAATTACATAATCATCTAAAAACTTTTTTATTTCTTCTGGACTAGGAATAGTTTTTGACTCTCTATCATCTTCATAATCTTCAAAAAGCTCTGTGTCCATTATATTTTGGCAAACTGTAACACATTCGTCGCAAATGAATACTCCATTTGGTCCAGCAATTATCTTTTTAACTGCATCCTGTGGTTTTCCACAAAATGAACATTTAATAGTATTTGAGTTTTTTGCCATAAAAGCTTATTCCTCCTCTTTTTATTTTAGGCTCTTTTATCTAATATTCCATCAATTAAACCATATTGTAGAGCTTCTTCAGCTGTCATATAGTTATCTCTTTCAGTATCAGCCCAAATTTTTTCTAAAGGTTGACCTGTTTTTTCGCTTAATAATTTATTTAGTTTTTCACGAGTTTTTATTAAGTGATCTGTATGAATCTTAATATCTGTAGCTTGACCAGAAAGTCCATTTCCACCAATTAGAGGTTGATGAATTAAGATTTCTGAATTAGGTGTAGCATATCTTTTTCCTTTTTCACCACAAGCAAGTAAAACAGAACCCATAGAAGCAGCCATACCAACGCAAATTGTAGAAACTGGACATTTAATATAATTCATAGTATCTACAATCGCCATTCCGTCTACAATAGAGCCACCTGGGCTATTAATATAAAAATGGATTTCTTTATCTGGATCTTCAGATTCCAAAAACAACATTTCAGCAACTATAACATTAGCTGAAGCTGAATTTACATCCTCTGATAGCATTACAATCCTATCTTTCAATAATCTAGAATATATATCATAAGATCTTTCACCTTTGCTAGTTTGTTCAATAACATAAGGTATTAATGTATTTTTTTCCATATTTTTTCCTCCCTTATTTAACATACACATAATATATACTAATTGTTTCTAAATTTCAATACTTTTTTAAATTTAATTTTTGACTTTTATCGACATATAAAGCAAAAAAGCCCAATATCTACGATATTAGGACTTTTTTGCAACAGACTAAATCTATAAATTAACCGTTAGTTTCTTTTTTAGCTTCTGTTTTTTTAACAGAAGATTCTTTTTTGGTTTCAGTTTTATTTGGACTTTCTTTCTTATCTTCCGGTTTTTTCTCTTCAGCTTTTTTAGCAACTTTCTTAGCATTTTCTAAAAGATAATCTACTGTCTTTTCTGTTTCTAAACCATTTTTTATTTGTTTCATAATTTCTTCATTAGCTTTTAAATCTTCCAATTTTCTATTATATGTAGTAGCAAGCTCTTGAGCTTTATTTTCAACATCTGAGTCGCTTACTTCTAATTTTGAATCTTTAAAAATTGCTTCTAAAACTAATCTCATTTTAATTGATTTTGTAGCAGCTAAAGTGTTGTCTCTTCTAAAATCATTCATTGTTTTTCCAAGCATTTTTAAATATTGTTCAAATTTTAAACCTTGATATCTTAATCTTGTATCCATATCTTGAACCATTTGATCTAATTCAAGTTCAATCATTCCATCTGATATTTCAACTTCACATGTATCCATAGCAGCATTTACAGCAGCTTCTTGCATATCATTTTTGGCTTTTTTATCAGCTTCTTCTTGTTTTTTAGCTTTTAAATCTTTTTTGTATTCTTCTAAAGTATCAAATTCACTAACATCTTTAGCAAATTCATCATCTAATTTTGGTAATTCTTTCATCTTGATTTCATGTAATTTTACTTTAAAAGTAGCATCTTTTCCAGCTAAATCTTTTGAAAAATATTCATCTGGAAATTTTACATTTATATCTTTTGATTCATCAATTTTCATTCCAATTATTTGATCTTCAAATCCAGGAATAAAAGTATTACTTCCTATAACTAATTCATGATTATCAGCTTTTCCACCTTCAAAAGCTTGACCTTCGCAAAAGCCTTCAAAATCTATAACTGTTGTATCTCCATTTTTTACTGGTCTATCTGTTACAGAAACTAATCTAGAATTTCTTTCTTGAACTTTTTTAAGCTCTTCTTCAACATCTTTGTCTGTTACTTTACTTTCGATTTTCTCGATTTCAACACCTTTATATTTACCAAGTTTTACTTCTGGTTTTGTTCCAACAATAGCTGTAAACTCTAAGTCTTTTCCTTTTTCCATAACCAAAATATCAACATCTGGTTTTGTAACAGCTTCTATATTATTTTCTTTTATAGCTTCTTCATAAACTTTTGGAAATACTTCGTTAAAAGCATCTTCATAGAATATTTGTGAACCATAAAATTTTTCTACTATATTCATTGGTGCTTTACCTTTTCTGAAGCCAGGAATTGAAAAATATCTAGAGTTTTTATTAAATATATTTTTCATAGCATCTTCAAAAACTTTTGCTTCAACAGTAAAGGTTAATTTTACTTCGTTTTTATTTTCTGTCAATTCTTTTTTTACGCTCATTTCAAAATCATCCTCCATTTTGGTTGCTTTTAAAAATAACAATTAAGCAACAGCTTTTATATTATACCATAATGAAAATAAAAAGCAAGCCTTTTTTAATAAAAAATTTAAAAACTCTCTAAAAAGAGAGTTTTTATTTTAACTTTTTTAGTTAATTTCAGAAATTTCAATTCCATAATCTTCGTATTCTTTGTTTTCTATGAAATCATTAATATAATCAGCAATTTCATCGATTTGATTAATATCAAAATCAAATGGAATTTCTTCTTCATATTCTGTATCTAAGTCATTTCCAATTTGCTCTAATTGTTCATTATATTCTCCGCTAACTAATTCATTAAATTTTTCTGTTCCATAAACATAAACTTCAAGAAGTCCATTATCTTTAACCAAATTAATAGCTTCGTCTATATCTTTTTTACTTATTCCTAACATATTTAATTTTTCAACTGTTTCATCATCTTTAAACATTTCATCTATTATTTCATCTTTATCAATATCAATTTGGCTTTCAAACATTTCTACGAAATCTGATAAATTATCTATTCCTTCTTCTTTTAGCATATCTTTCATATCAGGATCTTTAACATATTGATTATATTGTTCTTCTAACATATCTAGATAATCATATCCAAGAACCAAACCAACAAATTCATCTTCATTTGCAAAAATATCTAAGTAAACATCTCCACCGATTTCTTCAGTAGAAACTCGACCCTCTACTCCAAAAACATCCATTAATTTTGAAGCAAGAACTACAGGATCTACGCTAAATCTATAATGTTTAACATCTTCAGCTTCTTCTTTACTATTTAATAATGTATATCTTTGACCTGAAACAACAGATTGGACTTTTTGCTCTACTGGAGCTTTAGTATCTTCTTTTTTACCTTCAATTCCAAAAATGTCTTTTATTGGTTTGAAATAATCTCCATCTCCAACAACTACCATTCTAATTAATAAGCCAATAACACAAATCAAGAAAACAACTAAAATTGCAAGTAGTAAGCCTTTTAAAGGACCCATACTTTTCTTCTTTTTGAAATCTCCATTATTTAGTGGATCTTCATTTAAATTTTCTTCCATAACTTTAATTCTCCTTTGTATTTTATTTAGATTTTATTAATCTACAAGTTTAAAATCAATATTCATATCAGAATCATTCATTG
The DNA here is from genome assembly GCA_947585105.1 of uncultured Clostridia bacterium. Classification (GTDB taxonomy): domain Bacteria; phylum Bacillota; class Clostridia; order TANB77; family CAG-508; genus Scatovivens. The sequence goes on along the minus strand of CANPWV010000014.1, from coordinate 10,124 downwards.
CTTCAACAAAACTATCAAATGATCTTTCTTCTGGATCTGTACCATAGTTTTCAAAAGCTTCATTTATAGCATCTTCTGTCATATAAATTTCAATTGTACCTTTATCTACATCTGAAACAAATTTTAAATATTCACTAGCTTCTTCATCTTCCATTTCAGAATTATACATTTGCTCAATATAAGTTATCATATATTCTTTCAAATCATCTGAAGAAGATATTGATTCTCCAAAATAATCTAATCCATCATTTTCTTTTAATAAATCATAAGCATAATCGCAAAAATCTGAAATATTAAATCCTATAGCTATTTCAACAACCATGTCATCTCTTACATAAACATTCATTATCATTTTTAATTTATCATACATTTCAGAATATTCATCATAGCTATCTGTATTTTCGCCCATCATTTCAGTTAATGAAATTTCAGCATAATAATGTTCTGTATCACTTTCTTTAGCAACAAATGATAATTTACTTTCATCTACTTTATATTTAGACTCATAGTCTTTTGTTTCAGCTTTACTTTCACTTTTTTCTTTTTCTTCCTCTTCCTCGTCTTTTGGTTCAATCCATCCAAGATCTTCAAATGGTTGGAAGAAATTTCCATCTCCTGAAACTAGCATTCTTACGCCAAGAAAAGTAGCGCCACCACCAACTACAGATACAATTATAACGATTATAACCATTACAACTACTGAGCCAGCTCGATTTTTTAAAAACTCTTTCATCTTTTTATTCCCTTCAAAAAAATTTATAAAGTAAGTATATCACTGTTGATTTTTTTATTCAAGTATTTTCGACAAAAATTTTAATTAGCTTCGCTAATCAAAATTTTTAAATTTTTTAGCCCAGTGTTACATCTAGTATCATCATAATTAGAAAGCCAGCTACCACGCCAAAAGTTGCAAGTTTTGAATATTCCCCTTCTTGCGAATCAGGAATTAGCTCACAAATTATTACGTATAACATCGCTCCGAGCCGCAAACGCTAATAAATAAGGTAAAATCACATTTATTATACTACTTAACAAAAGTGTTATAACTGCTGAAATTGGTTCAACAATTCCGTGAAAGAGTTCCTATCAAAAAGGCCTTTTTATTTGAAGATCCGCTTGCTTTATATGGAAGAGAAATTGCCATTCCTTCTGGTAAATTTTGAATTGCAATACCAATTGAAAGCGCCATAGCTGAAGCTATTCCAACTCCAAAGCTTCCTGACAAACTTGAAGCAAAAACAATTCCAACCGCCATTCCCTCTGGAATGTTATGAAGAGTTATAGCTAAATTTAACATTTTATTTTTCTTACTTTGACCGTTAAAATTATTTTTATTCATAGATTTTTCAGCTAAATTATCAGCAAAAAGTAAAAATCCGACACCCACTATAATTCCAATACTTACAGCTAGCCAGCCAAGCTTTCCTTGGCTATTTTCCATATCAATAGCAGGAATTATAAGTGACCAAATTGAGGCCGCAAACATAACTCCTGCCGCAAAACCATTAAAGATTTTCTGTAATCTTTTACTTATATCTCCTTTAAAGAAGAAAACAACTCCCGAGCCGGGCAGTCGTAGCAATAAACGGAATCAATATTCCTATTATAGTCATAAAAATTTTATCATTCATAATTAAAGATTTCCTCCTAAAAATTATGTTAATACATATTATGAAATCTTTATTTATAATGTTAAAACTTCTAAGCTATTTTAAAACCGCTATCTAAACAGGTAAAACCAATTATGTGTAATTAACTTAAAGTTATTGAAAATTCCTATTTTGTCAACATTAGAATTTGCTATCAAATCAGAACTTGATATTTTTTTGTCACCAATATAAAATTCAACTTTTCCTAGTTTGTCACCTTTTTTGATTGGTGCAAAAATTTTATCATTTATTTTTAGTCTTGTTTCAATATTTGATTTTTCTCCTCTTTTTAAAACTGTTCCACTGTCTTCTTTATATACAATTTCTACTTCTTTTTTAGTTCCTTTTTGAACTGGAACATTTTTTAAAACTTCGTTTTTTGTAGATGTTTTTACATATTCAAAACTCGAAAACCCATAGTCTAGTAAAGTTCTAGCGTTTGAAACTCTTTCGGTTGGACTTGGAGCTCTCATTACTACCGCAATTAATGAAAGCCCATCTCTTGTAGCGCTAGCAGACAAATTATATAAAGCTAAACTTGTAGATCCAGTCTTTAAACCTGTTGCACCTTCATAAACTCTTATTAATTTATTTGTATTTACAAGCTCTGACTTTCCATCTCTTAGAGTATCCATCCATGTTGTAGTATATTTTGTAATTTCTGGGTACTTATTTAGTAATTCTTTTGACATTAAGGCAATATCATAAGCGGTTGTTAAATGATCATCTTCGTCTATTCCATGGCAATTTTTAAAAACTGTATCTTTCATTCCAAGCTCTTTTGCTTTTTCGTTCATTTTGTTTACAAAAGCGGATTCACTTCCAGCCAAATGTTCAGCCATTGCTACAGAGCAATCATTTCCGAGATACAATACAAATTGCTTTTAACATTTCATCAACAGTTAAGCTTTCACCCACCTCAAGCCAAATCTGTGAACCTCCCATGTTCGAAGCGTTTTCAGAACAAGTAATTTTTGTATCATAATCTATCTGTCCGTTTTCTATTGCTTCCATTATTAAAAGAATTGTCATAATTTTAGTTACAGAAGCTGGTCTAAGTCTTGTGTGAGAGTCTTTTTCATATAAAACAGCTCCTGTGGTCTGTTCGATTAAAATTGCACTCTCACAAGTTAAATCCAAAAAATCTTTTGGCTCTTCTAAACCTGAAGAAGTCTGTATCGTAGAATCTGACCAAACATATTCTGTCTGTTCGTCTACATAAACAGCAAACAAGCTATTTTGAAGCAAAATTAATATTATAACAAATGAAATTAAAGTTTTAGTAAAAAAATTCATATTTCCACTTCCTCCAAATATTTTTACTAAAATTATATTTGAAGGAAATAGAAATATGAATTAATTACATATTGTTTTTCATGAAATTCCAAGAATCTCTACACATATCTTCAACAGTTTTCTCTGTTTTCCAGCCAAGCTCTTTTAAGGCTTTGCTAGGATCAGCGTAATTTTCAGCTATGTCTCCAGGGCGCCTATCAGTTATTCTATAATTTACTTTTATATTATTTACTTTTTCAAAAGTTTTTACTAATTCTAATACGCTTACACCTTTTCCTGAACCTAGGTTATAAGTATAGATTCCAGGTCCACTCTTTGTTATTTTATTTAAAGCTGAAATGTGACCTTTTGCTAAATCTACAACATGTATATAATCTCTTACTCCAGTTCCATCAGGTGTTGGATAATCGTTTCCAAATACATTTAAAACGTCTAGCCCGCCTGAGGCAACTTTTAAAATGTATGGCATTAAATTATTTGGAATACCATTTGGACTTTCGCCAATTAATCCGCTAGAATGAGCACCAATCGGATTGAAATATCTCAAAATTGAAATAGCCCACTCATTATCAGAACTATATAAATCCTCTAGAATTTGCTCTATCATGGCTTTTGTAGTTCCATAAGGATTTGTAGTTTTTCCTCTTCCCATTTCTTCAACATATTTTGGAGTTTCTCTTTCTCCATAAATTGTAGCTGAAGAGCTAAATATAAATCTTTTTACATTATTATCTTTCATTACTTCAAGCAAATTAATTGTAGACATCAAATTATTGTGATAGTACATTAAAGGCTTTTTACAACTTTCTCCAACCGCCTTATAACCAGCAAAATGAATAACTCCGTCAATTTTGTTTTCTTTAAATATTTTTTCTAAAGCTGATTTATCGCAAACATCTTCTTTATAAAATTTTACTTCTTTTCCTGTAATTTCCTTGATTTTGTCTAATACTTCAATTTTTGAATTATATAAATTATCTACAACCACAACCTCAAAGTCATTTTCCAATAACTCTACAATTGTATGGCTTCCAATAAATCCTAATCCACCTGTAACTAATATTTTCATTTTTTACTCCTTTTCATTTGATAAAATTAACGCATCAAATATGAGAATATATCTGCGCTTAATTTCAAGCTATTATGTTTAATTGTTCCATCATTTACTGAAACTAAATCATCTTCAATAAGTTCAAATTTATGTTTTTTGATATTTTCATAATCAATTTTTACTGGCTCTTTTTGCTCTTCGTCAGCGTATTTATCAGCCATTTCTTTTGATATTTTAGTATTACTAGCAATAACTACATCTATCTCGTCTTTTCCAATATAGTGCTCTAAACTATCAACATGATCTGAAACGCCAAACCCATCTGTTTCACCAGGTTGAGTCATAACGTTACAAATATACATAAGTTTAGCTTTTGATTTTCTAATTGCTTCACAAACATCTTTACAAATTATATGTGGCATAACAGAAGTATACAAGCTTCCAGTACTTAATATTATCAAGTCAGCTTCTTCTATTGCCGTAAATACTTCGGGCAAAACATGTGGCTCTTCTTTATAGAAAAATTCTATATATTTTTTATTAGCATGTGTAATTTCCTCTTCACCTTCAATTATCTCTCCATCAACAGTTTTTCCCATTAATGTTAAATAATCTTCAGATAAAGGCAAAACCTTACTTTTAACATCTAAAAGTTTACTTAAATATTGAATACTTTTTTGCAAACTTCCAGTTTCGTGAATAAGTGAAGTAAGAACTAGATTTCCCAAAGCGTGACCATTTAACTCACTTTTAGCTTTTAATCTATATTCCATAACATCTCTTATTTCATCTGGAAGTGTTGAAAGATTACTTAAAACCTTTCTAATATCTCCAACCGCTGGTGTTGAAAACTCTTTTCTTAATCTTCCTGTACTACTTCCATCATCTGAAACTGTAATTACACAAGTCAAATCAATTGGAAAATATTTAAGTCCTTTTACAACAAAAGAAGTTCCTGTTCCACCACCTAAAATAACAACTTTCTTATTTTTTTGCATATTATTTGTCCACTCTCCTTATTGTATTTTGTTAAAATATATGATGTAAATTTTTTTATATACTAAGATTTTCCTCATTATATATTAATATGATAAAAATATCAAGTCATAATAAAAAATTCGTCCGCAAGCCTACGGACGAACATATAATTTATTAAATTTGATTTGAAAAATCACCATTTGAGCCAAATAATTCTTTTAATTTTTTTAGTAAATCTTCTGAATTTCCAGTTTCTTCAAAATGATTTTTAGAAACATCTAAGCTTTTCAAACCTCTTCCATGTAAATCAGATAATATTTTTAAATTATTAATTGTCTCATTTTTTACTGGATCTTTGTAAGTATTATAAAGATTATTTACTGATAAATTCAATGTTTTTAGATTAGACAAATTTTTTATAGAGTCTAAATTTTGAATTTTGTTATTCGATAAATCTAATTCAGTTAATGTAGTACAATTTTTTAGTCCATCAATGTTTTCAATTGAAAGATTATTTAAAGTTAGACTATTTAGTTTTAATCCACTTAAGTTTGGTAAAGTATCTATTTTTACATCTTCCATCTTTAACTCGCTTATATAACCTTCTTCACTATTAAAATTTTCTAAGTCAGAAATATCGAAATCATAATAATCGTCAGCACTATTCCTTAAATATCGAAATAAATTAATTTTAGAATTTTTTAATTTTGATATTCCATGAATTGTCGTAATATAATGACAAGTTATAATTTGTACTTGCGTAACCGTACTACAACCATTTAAACTATTAAACATTGCCTCTAAACTATCATTATTCGTATACCCACTATTACCAAATATTAAAATAGACACAACACTTCCGCTCATCAAAAACTGGAAAACAACTTTGTTCAAAATCACAGTAAATCAAATTAGAAGGTAATTCAATCTGTGTACGAATAAAAAAGAAATCTACATATTCTAATTTTGTCATTTCGCTTAAACTATAATCACCAGAAAACTTCGTACCATCATTGTCACCAAAAATTTTTAATTTTTGAATATTTTTACAATTATTTAAACTATCAAATAACTCTTTAGTCCAAATATGAAGTCCACTACCTCTACTACCACCATAAACATTCCAATAAGCTCCACTTCTTTCCCAAAAATTACTTATAGTTTTTTGAATTTTTGTTAAATCTGTTAATGGATTTGAAACAGTTAAACTTGCAAAAGATAGTAATTCACCTTGATTTGTTAAAGTCTCTAGAATCGACAAATCAATAACTGACGTTCCATCTAAATCTAATTGAACAAGTTTTGGCATAAACTTCACAAAATCAATATTTTCTAGATTAGTTATATTTTTTAAAGAAAGATATTCCATATTATTTAAAGTAGATAAAACATATCTTAAATAAATATCTTTTCCTAAATTTTCAGAACCAAATTTTTCAGTTATATCTTTTTGTGTATCTTGATCTAAAGAAGCAAATGATGTATTTCCTAAAAGTCCATTGTCATCTAACCTCAACCTCGTAAGAAAGTTATTATTTATAAGTTCTTCCAAATCAGTATCGCTCAAAGACTTATTATACCAATTTTTTTCACTATCTGTTTCTAAATCTGTCAAAAAAATATTATCAATCGATCGATATATTGAAATTATTCTATTATATACATTAGCAAATAATTTCACATCACTGTGTTTCATTTTTGTACAGCCAGTAAGATATAAGCCTCCTAATTTGGTACATTCCGAAATCTTAGATACATTTTCTAATAATGAATTATTTGTTAAATCAAGAAATGTTAAGCTAGAGTTTAAATTACTAATATCATTTAATTTATTATCTGACAATATTAACAATGTTAAACTACTACTATTTAGTCCATTTAAATTAGCTAAACTATTATTAGTTCCTTCAAAATATATCAAAGAACTCATATTAGAACACGCTGTTTCTAAACTTGTTAATTTATTATTAGCAACATCTAGAACCGCAACATTTGAAAAATTATTTATATTATCCATATTAACAATATCATTATTATTCAAATATAAATATTTTACTTTATTTTTTGTAACATCTGATAAATATTCTAAAGGTGAAATATCAGTAACACTAGAAATTTTACTTGCAAGAGTAACTTTTCTACTCATATCTTGTTTTGCAAAATCTACCGGAGCCATTCCAAAAATTCCCAAATATTCTAAATTATTATAATCTACTCCCTTCATGGCTGTAAATAAATTTGTAACCTCATCATCACAACTATCTTCTAAATATAAATATTGTAAACTTTTTAAATATTTCATTGTATCATAACTTGATAAGTCACAGCTTTTAAAATGAAGATAATTAAGACTTATAGCGTTTTCTAATCCACTTAGTGAAAAATTAGAATCTTTCTTAAAATTTGTCAAAGTAAGCTCCTTTAATGATGTTAATTTATAAAATTCTTCCAAATTTGTAATTCCTGAACTTACATCTATTGTTAAACTAGGAACATTTCTTGCTCTAGAAGTTGTTATATTTTCGTCTGTATCGCCATTTATTAACTTTCCTAAACTGCTATTTTTATCTATAACTTCTCTTGTAGGTGAATCTTTATCAAGGTCATCACTTGTTAAGCCTACGATACTCCCAATTCCGATTTGAGCAATAATATACTTTTAAATCAGATGTTACACCATAAACATCATTTAAAGTAAAATAATCTTTATATGTTCCTTCTCCAGCGTCTCCTCCTACTAACTGGTCTCTTATATCTTTTGGTAAATTCTTTTTTACAATTAAATATAGTGCGTGATTTCCACTATCTACAACAAATCCTTCCTTTGTATTATAAAACCATTCTTTTTTCTTCGTTTTTACAAGTTCTACTTTTGAAAGATCACTAGAGGAAAAATCTTCAAAATTTCCAACATAAAATTCTTGTATAAACTCTTCCAAAACAGCTATGCTATTTTTCATTTTTGCATCTATCGCATTATTTATTATTCCATTATCCCCGAATTATTGCGTTTAAAGAGACACCAGCTAAAATAAGCAGTACAATGATAGTCGTTTTATTATTTTATGATGAACTTTACTTAGTGTACAATTTTAATCACAATTAATTTATTTATCTAATTATTGACTTTTTCTATGTTTTAACATATAATAATAAAAAAGAGAAAAGCACTAGGCTTCTCTCTTACTTAGGGGTTGGAGTTAGTTAAGATTTGGTTGGAGCTAACTTCAACTTTTTGCTTTTCTACTGTAATGTGGATGTTTATGTATTTACACCTATTATGTTCAAAAAACATATAGGCGTATAGAACGATAAAAATTCGACATATATTTACCGTTCTATACGCCTATATTAGAGATTTGGTTCCTTCAATACCTAAGCTTGTTTATTATAATACCACATTTGATTTCAAAATGCAATACTTTTTTAATAAAAAATAATTGTTTTTAAAATAACAAAAAACTGTCAGAAAAATTTTCTAACAGTTTTATCTTAGTTAATTTAAAATAGGATTAGCTTCAAATTTTCCATTTGAAGCTTCTAAATAACCGGCGCCAGATCCTATTCCTTGATTTGGAAGCTCCGGAGTTAAAGGATTTGTATATCCAGTTGTTGGATTGTTCGAAATTTTATTTGTAGCTTTTACCACAACTACTTCAGATCTAGATTTTGCTATATCTGGAAGTTTTTCGTCATTACTTAATTGTCTTTTTACTTTATCTAAAGTATATTCTCCTTGATTCGTTGTATATGTTGCTCTTATTACTCCACTTTGAGCAAATATTTTTGAAGGAATGAATTGTTTTATACTTCCATCTAAATCTTTCCTCTCATATACTTTCAAAATCTTAGATGTATCTTGTGTACCATTTTCTTCATATTCGTAAATTACAGAAGCATAGTCTCCATCTGTTACCATATCTCCATTAAAAGCAAAAATGTTTTCTGAGATAGTATAATAAACCTCTCCACCACTTCCGGAAGCACCACCACTACCACATACATCTTTATACCAAGCTGTATCATTTGTAGCATGGCAAGGTTCACCACTCATTCCTCCATATATCGAAGAATCAATATTACTAGCACACTCTCCACGACCAGAAGTATAGTACCCTCCACCACCAGATCCATTATATCTATCTTGCTCTTGTTGTTGCTCCTTGTCTTGTCCTCCGCCATTACCATTAACACCAGCGAGTGGATTTCTTTCAGCACCTCCACCAGAAAATCCCCCGGCTCCATTAAAATGCATAGCTCCTCCGACCGTCCAGCACCACCACCGTCCAATTCCAGCACCAGGATAGCCTCCACCGTCCACCCCCAGATGATAAAATTCCATTTCCACCAGATCCTCCTCCACCACCATAAGCGTAAACCTTTATATCTTCAAAAATATTAATTTTTCCACAGTTTTCTCCTTTTTCTCCATCAAAACCACAATTAGTATTATTATTAGGATTACTTCCATCTTTATAAGGTTTCGTTAAAAATTCCATATCATGACCGTTATTTATAATTTCAGTTGAATTTGCATTTCCACCTTTACCACCGGTTTCCGTCCTATTCCGAGCTCCTGCTCCACCGACCTCCGCCGTCCTCCATACGTATCAGAACTATCAACTCCATTACCGGCATTTCCTCCAATTGCTATTATTGTTCCTTCTCCATATAAATTTAGCTCAGCTTGTTCCTCTTCATCTCTTATTCCATTTTCATTTTCATCTTTCCATGGAACTCTTATTCCAGCGTATCCTCCAGGTCCTCCTTTGGCTCCATTTTCATTTCCTATTTCTCCATCTTCGCCAAACCCACTATTTACTGTTAAAGTTACATCTTTTGATATATATAAATTTAATTTAGCGTTTGGTTCAATATTTATAGCTGACCTACTTAAACCTTCATTTGTAAGTGTCATATCATTATCAATATATATTGTTACTTCTCCTGACCTTATATCAAAATTATATTCTGCGTTTATTTCATCGCTAAATACTAATGTTGACTTATTTCCTTCTCCGTGGATCAAATGTCATTGTTCCTCCAGTAAAACTATCTGGTGTAGCAAGCGTGATTCCTCCTCCAATATCTCCACTTAAATCTGTATTCATCTCTTCTACTATATAATCTCCATTTTCATTTTCTAATAT
>CANPWV010000013.1 GCA_947585105.1 uncultured Clostridia bacterium | reverse complement strand
CTTTTTCAACTAAAGCTTGATATACTTCTTTTAAAATTTCTTTAGCTCTTAGGCTCTTGTCTTTTTCTACTTTGAAACTCATTGTTTTGTCAATAGCCATAATTAATTACCCCCTTAAATAAAATTAATTTGATTTTCAGTCTTTGGTGCTGATTCAATATATTCTTCTAATTTTTTTGTTAATTGCTCTACACCTGTACCTTTATAATATGTTGAAATAACCATATTAATTAGAGGTGAAGCTCCATTTTCTTCATCTTCATTTCCTTCATTTTCTTGATTTTCATCATTTTCTTCTGGCAATATTAAAATCTCTTCTATTTCATTTTTCAATTCTTTTAAGAAAGGCTCTACACCACTTTCTTCAACACCAGAAAATACTATAACAAATCTAGGTCCCATATATCTAACAAAAATATATTCTTTTGACATTCTTTGTCTTACTACTCTAGCAACTTCTCCGAATCATATCTGTTCCGATTTGTCTACCAAATTCTTCGTTAATCTCTTCAATATTAGAAATTCTAAACATACAAACTGAACTAGTAGGATAGCTATCCATAATATTTTTAGCCTTTCCATACAAATATTCAGCTGAATGTAATTCTGTATTTTTATCAATTCTGTCAATATTCTCTATTGTATCTTGATATGCTACTGTTTTTAAAATAGAAATTATATTATCTTTTACAACCTCTATTATTGTAGTATCTGTTTGGTCAAACGCGTGCATCTGGCCACTTTCCATAATCCAATAACCAATATATATGTTATCTATATATAAAGGGAAAAACATTGCTGATTTGGCTCTCCCCATTTCAGCTTTTTGATAAGGCAATTTTTCATTATCATTATCAATTGTAACATATTTAGGAGTAGCTGTATTAACACTATCTTGAAAAATCTCTTCATTATGAAGATTTAATAATGTCTCATGATGCTTTGGATCAACATTTGTAGCTTTTATAACATATTCAGAACCATCAAATACAACTATTGTAGAATATTTTATATCATATTTTTCAATAACAATATCATTCATATTCTTCAATTTATTTTCAACAGAATCTTCTTCACCAGCAAGTTTCATAAAATCTTGTAAAACAGATAAATTGTTTACTCTTTCATTTAAATTCTGAAATGATTCTATTTTCTTCTGAATATGTATATTATATACAATTAATGTTACTATAACTGCAACTAATAAAGAAATTATTAAGATTATCAAGTTTTTCACCTCTATTATATTTTCATATATTTTAGAAATTTTTCTTCATTTTGTTTAAAGTATTGTTTGTATTACTTGAAAAATTATTTCCTTGTGGTCCGTAATTTGCTCCGCCCATATTTGGAGTTGGATCATAACTTGTTTTACTATTTAATCTTGGATAAACCATTTCACCAAGTATTTGAAGTTTAGCTCTAAATTGTTTTGGAAGTGAGCTTATACTTAATTTACATGTAGCTAAAGTTTCCAAATATTTAGCGTAAACCTTCTCATCAAATGGTATTGAACAAGCCTTTACCATATCTTTATTAAATAAATCTGTCATAACAGACATATCTGGTCCATTATATCTAGACATTCCTCCAATTATCATTTTACTATTTAAAATTCTAATTGGAACTTCTTTATTTATAATAACTCTAGCTTTTTCAGGTTCCCAAGCACCTTTAACTTTCAAATCTCTTAAGAAAGCTGTTAAAGGTTGAATTGTCATAATATCCATTGATTGAACTAAGTATATTTCTTGACTACTAGCAAAATAAGCTGGTGGTGTGTCAAAATCTGTATCAATCAATATAAGAGAATGATTTTGAACTAATGTTGATAAAATTGGTTCAGCGTTTTCATATACATTTCCATCAGATGGCAAACCTGTATAAACAGTCAAATTTTTATTAAATTTAATACCATCAGCATAGCCATTTTCCAATTTACTAAGTGATGTATAAGCAATTTTTCTTAACTCTTCTCTACTATCTGTAAATAAATAATATGAATTTCTATTTTTTGTCATATCTAAAATTGCAACATCAATTCCCATCATTGAGAACATTAAAGCCAAATTATTAATTATAAATGATGTACCATTTTTTGTAGCACCAACAAATGATACTATCTTTTTATCTTTACTTAATAAACTATTCAAATTTGACATTGAATAATTAATTTCTGGCTTTATACTCTCTATAGAGTTTGTTCCATTATTTATATTATTTTCTTCATAATCATTGTCATCTTCAAAGCCCATTCCTGGAAGAGTTGTTTCTTCTTGATCATTATCATCTAGACCTGGAAGAACTCCGCTATCATCAGAATCATCTTCTAAACCTGGAAGTAAACCACTGTCATCATTTTCAGTCTCATCTTCTTCAAGTCCTGGAAGCAAGCCAGTATCATCTGTTTCTTCAGCTTCATCTAAACCTGGAAGAACTCCTGAATCTTCTTCTGTTTCATCATCATCTAATCCTGGTAAACTACTATCTGAATCTGAATCATCAAGTCCAGCAAGAAGACTATTTACATCAACTTCTTCTCCACCTTCCTCTTCTTCATCTTCTAAACCTGGTAATACGCTTTCTTCTACTTCATCATCTAAACCAGGCATCATAACATCTTCATCTTGTTTTACTGGTTCTATATTATTTAATAAATCATCTAAATTACTATTTTCTTCTTCTAGATTTTTTCTAGGTCTTCCTCTTTTTCCTTTTGGTTTAATATCTTGTTCTTCTATTGGTTTTCTAGGTCTTCCTCTACCACGTTTTACATCATCTACTTCTAAATCATCATCTTCTACAATATTTGGTTGAACAGGAGTAGGAGCTGGCGCTTGAGGTGTAGGTTGAACTTTTCTTCTAGCAATTAATGTTCTTTTTACTTGAGCTATTGTTCCAGTATATCTTTGAACTCCTTCTGGCTTTGGTTCTGGAGCAACTGGTTCTGGTTTTACATCTTCTATAACAGGTTCTTCATCATTTAAACCAGGAATCATAAAATCATCGTCGTCATCAATAACTGGATTATCATTTACTGGAGCAACTTGAGACTTAGCCTGAACTTGTTGTCTTGAACCAGTATTTGTTGGTATAATTGGTTCATTTTGATTTTGTTTTTGAACTGGATTTTCCTGTACCATTGGTCTAGATTTAACTGGCTCAGGTCTAACTGGTGTATTCTGTGGTTGATTTACTTGAGGTTTATCTTGAACTTGTTGTCTTGAACCAGTATTTGTTGGAATGACTGGTCTTGATCCATTTGAAGAATTTCTTACTCCAGATGGAATAACAATTGATCCATTAATATTTTCTCTACCACTTCCAATTGTATTTACTCTTATTCCTGGTTCTTGAGGTCCAACAGTTTGTTTCTTAACTCCTCCAGAAGTTCCCATAAGCGTCTGGTATTTTTCTGATTCAGCTTCTAGAACAGCTTTTACTTTCATTGGTAAAACATTTATTATTAATTTTAATTGATCATCTGTATATTGACCAGCTATATTATTAAAGCTATCTGTATATCTATCAGTACTTTTTCCAAGCTTTTTAAAGTGATTCAAAATATTTTGAATTTCTGTTTCACTAACTTCTCCGCTTTCCATAGCAGATTCATAAGTAGCTTGATCTATCTTATAATATAACTTTGCTTCTTTTTTATTACGAGGTCTATTTATTAATTTGCAAAGATTATCCATACTTCTATCATTTCCGATTAAAGCATTATAGATACCAATACTAAATAATTTGTTTAATATTCCGCTTCCAAAAGTTCTTCTTTCAGAGCAAATCAAAATAATAGAAATCTCTTTTCCATCATTTCCTTGAGCCTCATCACTTATTCTATCTAAGTTACTAAATATAAAATTATCAATTGAGTCATTATTTGTATTAACGAATGGCTCTAAATCTTCGCTAATTACAATTCTATCATAACTTTTATCATTTTGTATTTCTTTTAATATTGCATTAAAATAATATACATTTTTATAAGATAGTAATTCTTTGTACTCTTTTGGGTACTTTTTAATTACTGCCTCAGAAATCTTATCATTATTTACTGCAAATAAAACTTTCATTTGTTTAACCCCTCCAACCATTTACTACTATCGCAAAAATCAATGGTAATACTTGACATATAAGCAATATCGTTACAAAAGTAACAACAAGGGCGAAGCCTTTATCTCTTATATCAAGTTTTCTAATTCCAAGCATATATTGATAAATGGAACCAATAACAATTCCAATAAAGCAAAATGGAATACTATAAATCCTTATAGTGTTTAGAATATAAGCCGCAACTCCGTAAGGATATGAGCCATAATCATCAACATATTTTTGTATTTTTTTAGATACACCTTCTTTTGTATTTTTTAATGTTTCTGCTGTTTCTGATTTTGATTGTTGCTGTTGTTCAGCTGACAACTCTCCAGCTACAACGCCTTCTGAATCAGCCTGTACCATATAAAAACTACTAGCAAAAATCAAAAATATTAATGTAATTATTCCAGCTTTTTTAATAAAATTCATATATATGTAACCCTCCTTTAGGTTATTTCCCTATTTGTCCAAGATAATTTTATACATATATAATAATACAATATTATTAATAAAATATCAACCAAATTTTATAAAAAAATTTGAAAATTTTTACAAAATATTCTTTTTTCTACAAATTATTATATATTTTAACCATAATATTATAAATTGCGTTTGCCCAATTTGGGTCTGATGCATAATGAACATTCACTGATTTTATTGTATATCCCTCAAAATATCTTCCATCTGCAACATCTCCGCCATAAATTTCTGTTCCTTTACTATTTAAATAATATTTTATTAAAATTCTTGCAACAAAATCAATTCCTTCAGAATAACTACTAAATTCTTTAGCTGAGCTATATGGGCTAGAATCATAAGCTTGATAGCCAAATAAATTCTTTTTATTTAAAGCAATACTTGATGTTCCCCAGCCACTTTCATGAATTGCTAAACTTGCTAAAAATACTCCATTTATTCCATATTCTTGTTCAGCGTAATAAAAATAATCACAATTTTCCTCAAATATTTTATTTTTATCAGAAGATAATCCTGTTAAGACTTTTCTAAATTGCTCTAAACTAAGTCCACTAGGAGTACCAATATCCATATCTTTAGATAATCTTGAAATCAATTCCTGTTTTGAAAGTTCTTGACCATTTTCATTTTTTTGTTCTATATTTATTGGATTAATATTGCTTAGCCCTTCTGATAAAACATAACCTTTTATGTATGAACTATATATGTAACTCCAGCCATTATCAAAGACTTTAAGAACTTTAACTTGTGTTCCTTTTATAAGTGTCATTAATTTTTCACTTTCAAAATTTGGTTCAATCATAATTGGAAGGCTAGCTGGCGTAGAATATACTATATCTTCTTCTTTTAACTTATAATTATTTCTTCCGCCTTCCAGTTCCTATTTCAACTACTTTGTTTATTGGTGCAATTATAATATTACTAGCTACAATTTGTTCAGAGATTAGTTCATCACCTTCATATTTTTTTATTGTAATTACATCTTGAGATCCTGTGATTCCTAATTGAGAAACATGAATTGTTCCACTTGGCAATTTATCATTGTTTTTATATTCAGTAGTATATTCTAAATCTTGCTTTTCATAAATCATTTCTTCTCTAATATCAATATTTTTATTTTTTTCTATCAATTTATCTATATCAATTGGATTTTTATTTTCTAAAACTTCTAATTTCTCATCATTTGATGTTGTTACGGCTTGAACCTTTTTATAATCTAATAATCCCCAAAGATTCACGCAAAAATAGAGTAAAGCAAAGAACAAGATTATGGTAAATATAACTATTAATTTATCGTATTTCTTCTTATTCATCGTTTACTCCTCAAAATATTTCTTAATTTAATTTTATATATAATTTTTTAAGAAATCAACTGTAAATTTTTACTTTTTTAAAACTCTATATTTGTTTCTAATTTGCTTTTATAGTCTCCATCTAATATGCTATTTTCCTTATTTTCAAAAGGAATTTCAATATCTACTTTTTGAATTTTCTTTTTCCCATCTCTAGTTGTTATTTCTAAATCAAAACTCAAGTTTTTATCTAAATCTTCTATATCAAGTCCAATCTCTGTTATTAAATTTCCATTATACTCTAAAGTTCTATCACTTGGAACTTTGTAATTATCTTTTAAATAATTCACAAATCTTATAGTAATTGGATTTGAACAATCTTGAAAAAACACTGGAATATTATAATTTTGCTTATTTTCAGTATTTTCATCATTTATTACATTATATTCTAAAGAACCTTCAATCTTTTTATCTATATCTAAAGAATTATTTCCAAATAAATTTGGGTTTATATAATAAACCTCCTCTTTATCTGGAAAATTTAATTGAATATTTGAAATTTTTAAATCTGAAATATAATTTTTTTCACTTATTTCATTATTTAATCTATTTAAATAAATTGCAATATCTGTATATTGATACACTTTTAAATTCCATTCTGGATTTTGATAACTTGTAGTATTACTAATTCCATTAGCTCCAGAATAAAATTGAATTTTACTTATTTGAAATTCTTTTTCATTTTTTAAAATATTTTGTTTATTATCTTTCTTATTTATATTAAAAATTATAGCAATTATAGCAATAATACTACTAACAGTAAGAAAGCAAAAAAATATTTTCTTTTTCAAAACTTTATATCTCCTTTATAAATACAATAAAAGTAAGCAAATTTTGCTTACTTTTTTATAAAATAACTTTTAATTTTGTTTATAAATTTAGTGAAGAAATTTTCCTCTTTTAAACTAGTTGTTAATTCATTAGCTTGTTTTGCCATATCATCTAAAGGACTTTTCTGTTCACTTTTTATTTCATTTGGTTTATTTTCTTCTATTATATCTGTTTTTTCTTCATTTTGATTTGGAAAAGTAGGCGTTCCTGTAACTATTATTTGTCTAGGTCTATTTAATGGTCTATCTGATGAACTCTTTTTATCATCACCTTGAACAGAGTTTGCGTTATCAAAAATATTATTAATTTTTTCATCATATTTTTTCTGATTATTTTCAAGCATTAATAATATATCTTTTCTTCTTTGATCATCACACCAATATTTTAAATTTAAAATCATCAAAAAATATAATGTAAACTCTTTTAGTCCTTGACTTTCAAGTGGAACATGAGGGTCTACATATATTTTTATATTCCTCTTTTTCAAAATTGTAATATAATCTTGAATTTTTTGAGGAATTTTATTTAAATATCTTTCATTCATGTGATGTATTATATAATCAACTTCAGCAATTGCTACTCTATCATCATTTGAAATAACCGTTTCCAAGGATTTTACCTCCTAATCTTTTGTACTAAAAATCCAAAAATTAATCTTCATCTCTTTCAGAGTTTTCTTCTTTTTCGTTAGAAGAATTGTCTCTAGCTTCTAATTCAGCTTGTCTTTGTTCAAAAATTTCTACCGCTTTTTCAACAATCTCATCATGTGTAGCTTCTGGATTTTCTTTCATAACTTCTTCAACTATTTTTCTAGCCTCTAAAGTTAATATTTGTAAATGATTCAATGAATTATTTAATCCAGCTGTTGTAAATCTTGGATCATTTAAAATTGATTCTATATTTTCATTATTAAATTCCATAATTTTAATCTCCTTTTTACTTACAATTTATTATATTAATACTATTTTAATTATACATACATCAAAAAAATTTGTCAAGATTTTTTTCTAACCTCAAAATCTCTAAAAAATTAAAAAGATCTACTTTTAGTAGATCTTTTTATATATACAAATTAAAATTATTTGTTAACAACATCTTTTAAAGCTTTTCCAGCTTTGAATACTGGAGCTTTTGAAGCTGGTATTTTAATTTCTTCTTTAGTTTGTGGATTTCTTCCTTTTCTAGCTGCTCTTTTTCTAACTTCGAAAGATCCAAATCCAACTAATTGAACTTTATCTCCTTTTTTTAATGCATCTGTTACTACGCTAACGAATGCGTTAACTGTTTCTTCAGCAGCTTTTTTTGTTTCTCCTGTTTTTGCAGCGATTGCTGCTACTAATTCAGCTTTGTTCATCTTAAATTACCTCCTAATGAATTGTGTGTTATAGAAGCTTTTTGCTTCTACTACTTAAATATTCGTCAATTTTATAAAAATTCCCTCTTTTATTTTTAATTTTTTTCAGTATTTTCAATTTTTATTTGACTTTAGTTTTAAAAAATTCACTATTTTCAACGATTTTAAGTTTTTGACATTTTTTGTATTTTTTAAAATTTTTCATTGTTTTTCTACTGCCAAAGCTTTTTTCCATACTTTTTTCCTTTCAAAACTTTTTCTTAATTTAATATACATTATATTAAAAATAATTGTATCTGATATTAATGTACTTATTATCGCTCCATTTTCTAATAATCTATCATTTGAAATAAGAAGAATATTTAATATAAGTTTTACTGTCATTCCTATCGCTACTGAATATAGGTGTGTTTTACTATTTCCAACTCCCTGTAAGATTCCAGATATATTTTGTGTTAAGCAAGAAATTACAATTGTTACAGCTCCTAACCTTAGAAGACTTCCTCCTTTTGGAGCGTTTGGATATAATAATTTCATTATATCATCAGCAAAAATCATATATAACAATGTTATAGGAATTGAAATAATAAGTGTTATTAATATTGAAAAATTTATACTTTTTTCTACTTTACCATTTTTTCCTTTTACAATATTTCTAGAAATTTCTGGAATTAAAGATACTGAAATAGCGCCATTTAAAGCAAGTGGTAAATTAAGTAATAAATTTACTTTTGATGTTATTATTCCATAAATTTTTCTTGCTTCAATTTCACCAATTTTATTTTTCAAAAGTCTTACTATAGTTACAGAATCAATATTGTTTTCTAAAATCATAAGAAGTGATGTAATTGAGATTGGTATTAATATAGAAAACATTTCTGTTAAAATTATTTTTGTAGTTTTTGGTCTTGTTTTTTTGAAAACTTGAGTTTTACTTACTTTTTTATATTGAATAAATGAATATAAAAAGCTTGAAATCGTAGCAATACTTGCAGCAAGCATAGAACCCTTTGCCATAATTTCTGTATTAAAATTAGTTAAATTCCCAATAGTTTCTACAAATACTATTGTAAAAATTGTCTTTAAAACTTGCTCTATAATAGAGCTTTTGGCAGAAATAGAAATTTTATTAATCCCATTAAAATACCCTCTAAAAACAGATTCAACTGTTGAAAATACAAGTGATGGTGCTAAGATCTTTAAAATGTCACTACTAGAAGATATTGATAATATATTTGTTGCAATAAAATCTGCTCCAAAATATAAAATAAAGCAAAGACCAAAAGCAATTGTAGTAAAAATTACCAAAGAAAGTTTAAGAATTTTTGAACATGTTTTTTCATCACCTAATTCCAAACTTTCTGAGATCATTTTAGACATTGCGTTTGAAACGCCAAAAGAACAAAGCCCTAAGAATAGCGCGTACACCTGAAATCCAGCCATACATATTGCGTTTCCTTCATCTCCGAATCCTCTTTTATTTGTTAAATATAAACTATATATCATTCCTAATATTTTCATTACTATTTGTGAAACCATAAGATATATTACGCCTTGCAAAAAACTTTCTTTTCGTTTTGACACTATATACTCCCCCATTTTTTCTTCCCTTTTACAAAAAACTATTCATTTTTTCAAAGATTATTCCCTAAAACTATTGATTTTTTTTAAGTTTTGTAAGATAATATATATGTATATTTGTAAAAAATTGAAAGTGGGGAAAAAATGAAATATATAGACAATTTTTTGAAAAAGTTAAAAACAGATAGAAATACATTTGTAACATATATATTAGTTCTTTTATCTATATATATAGTTATAGATAGATTTATTGAAATACTATTTATTGGTGCTACTGGAATGAGCGTTAGTTATTGGGGACCTATAAAATATACTTTAGCTTTAGCTTGCCCTATATTTGCTCTTGAAATTTCATTTGGCTCAAAGTTTGTAACAGAAGATAAAAAGAAATTATCTTTTCTTTATATCTTTGCTATAGGTTTTTATATTATAGGAATGTCAATGGTAATTCAATGGATTAATAAATTAGAATGGGTTTTATTCTTCTCTGTACCAAATTATCAATATATATATGATAATTTCTACGAATTAATTAAACCTGCTTTTTCAGCTGTTGCTTGGTATTTCCCAATCATTTCATTTTATAAAGTATTTAAGTTCTTTTACTTTACAGTTAATGATACTAAAGACATTCGTGATTCTATATTCGACTGTCCAGGTATTGATTTATCAGATACAAAAACTGGTTGGGGACCATATACTTGTGAAATGTTTTTATGTAAAGATTCTGAAACAGGAAAAGTTATTAAAACTCCAGAATCAAGACGTTTTGAATCTACTTTAATTGTTGGTGTATCTGGTTCTGGAAAAACTACAATGATTTTTGAACCAATGATTGCTAGAGATTTTGAAAAAATATTTTTCTTTAGAGAGACTTCAAAAGAAATGGGTTATACAGCTTTAAGAACTGGTCTTGCTACACTTTCACACCCATATTCAAATGAATATTTAAATGAACATTTCAATTTAAATATGCTTATTCCAAATCCAAACAAAGAAAAATTATATAAAGCTTTCATGTCAAAAATGATTTTAAGCTCTAATAATAATGGTTATACATATAAAAATTGTGGTGTTACTTATGTTGCTCCAGATTATGAATCAATTTCACATATGAAAGAAGTTGCTGACAACTTTGGAATAAAATATTGTGTAGTAGATCCAGATGATCCTTCTTCAATTGGTTTAAATCCATTTGTATACAAAGATCCTATAAAAGCTAGTTTAGCTGTGTCTGGAATTTTACATAGATTATATATAGCTGATATGCCAATTACCACAAACATCAACAATTCAGCAAACACAATTGAAATAAGTTTAGCTAATCAAGCTGTTGAAAATTTAGTAATACTTTTAAAAGTTGTTTATCCAAAAGTTAACAATGGTGCTCTTCCTACTCTTGAAGATTTATATAATTTAATGAATGATTTTTCATTAGTAGAAAAAACTGCTAAAATCTTAGAAGAAGACGAAGAACTTTCAGAGCAATATAGAATGCAATTAAACTATTTAAAGAAAAACTTTTATTCAGATCCTGAAAGTATTAAAAGAATGAATTCTATCATTGCTAATCCTGCTGCCCAAGTTGAAAAATTATTAAGACATCCAGGAGTTAAAAATATTCTTTGCAATAGATTTGATAATAAAAATTATGATGATGTTTTAGAAAATGGAGAAGTTGTATTTGTTTGTACAAGACGTGGTGATTTAGGTCAAGCTACTCAAAAAGCTTTCGGTCTATTCTTCCTATTATTAATGCAACAATCAGTTTTAGCTAGACCTGGTACAGAAAGTTCAAGAGTTCCTCATTTCTTATATGTTGATGAATTTGCTCCATTTATAACAAACTCTACAATGGACATCTTTACATTATATAGAAAATATAGAGTTGGACCAATTATATCTACTCAAAACTTAGCTCAAATCGGTCCTGAAAAAAGTGAATTTAGACAAACTATCGCTGCTAACAGTACAACAAAAGTTATCTTTGGAAATAATACTCCTGAAGACAACGCTTGGTGGGAACTTGAACTTGGTGATAAAAGAGAGTGGAGATATCAAAGTGATTATCATACAAAAGACTCTAAAAAGGGTGATGGAAATCCAGGTTATGATGAAAATTATAAAAACATAGAATGGAAATGGGTTAAGAATTACGCTGCTGGTAAAGTTCAAGCCTTAAAGTTCAAACAAATTCTTTATAAAACAAAAGATTTAAAAGGTAAGAATTGGGTTGGAAAATCTAAAGTAGACTTCTTAGATCCTAGATATAAACAAGTTCAAAAAACAAAGAAATTTAATTTTGCTAAATTTGTACAAGGAATTTCATCTTCATCTCCAAATGAAGACGAAAGAAAATTTAATTTCGGAAAAATTGATTTTTCTAGTTTAAGTGATGAAGATAATTCAAATGTTGACGGACCAATTGTTAGAAATCCAAATCGTACATTTGAATTTAATAGAACTGGTGCAAACTACGTTAATCCAATCAGAGTTGATAAATCATTAAATCAAGCAATTGAAGATTATCACAAAAACAACAATAATCAAAATTAATATAAAAAAATAGGGTACGAAATCGCACCCTATTTTATTTTTTATTTAATCTTTTTCATTATTTATCTTATTTCAAGAATTTTATTTCAACATTTTTAGCTTTATATTTTCCATCAGTTTCATTTACTACAAATTCTACTAAAGATTTTTCTAAAGATGTACTTGTTTGTTTTAAATCTGTTGTAAAATAAAATTTAACTTTATCTATATCTATTTTATTTACAACGATTTCTTTAAATACTTCTACCATGTGTTTATCATCTTCGCAAACAAATATAATTTGTGGTGGAATTTTATAACCTGAATCTCCTGATACAAAATGTTCATAAAAATCTTTATATAATTTTAGTCTTTCAACTAATTTTACATTCCAATCTTTTTCACGTCTTACACATTCAAATACTAGGCTAATTTCTTTTCCATCTTTTCCAAGAGTTACTTCACCATGTGGTTTAAAAGTTTTATTAGCCATTTTTGCTGTAATAACAGGTTTTACTCTGTAACCAATAAAATTACTTGACTTTCTAGCATAAGCAATTATTATTTGATTTCCAGCTAATCTTTTCTTTATCATTCCAACTGGCTTTGTATTATCAGTTGGTTGCCAGTGACACTCTACTTCTTTTGAATTAAGTAAATATTTTCCCATTTTCTCTAAACAATAAACTCTATATATTCCTTTTCCCTCTTCAGATGTAAAGAAATATCTAGTTAAAATTTTTGATTTAACTAATTGATCAAGCTTATTATTGATCTTGTCTTGAGATTTTACATCAACTCCTTTATGTTCTAAGAATTGATAAATTTGTCTTGATGTCATAAACTCAAATTCGTTAATTAAGTCTAATATTTCAAAATGAATATCTGAAATATGTCCTAAATTGATTTTGTGGATAATCTGGTTTATTGAAACATATCCATCTTTTCCATCAAAAGTTTTTATTTCTCCTTCTCTAATTGCAAAAGGAGAAACGGTAGTTTTTATGTTCTCATCATCTACCATCTCTAAAATACCTCCCCTTATTTTATATATAATAAATCTAGAATTTCTAGACTATTACCAATTTAATTTTCTTCTTGTCATTTATTATTTTTTTAACATAAACTTTAACTTGCTGACCATATTCATAACCTTCTTGATATTCAGCCATTCCAACTAAGTTTGGTTTTAATTCAATAAATAACCCATTTTTATATTTATCAGCTTCTTTTACAATTCCGTCTAAAATCATTTTTTCAGATATAGTCTTTACGTTCTCTTCCCAAGTTCCGTAAAGCTCTTTATATGACAAAACAATTTGTTTCTTTTCTTTGTCTATAGATTTTATCATAACATTAATTTTTTGTCCACTATAAAATCTTTCTTCTGGAGATTTTATTCTAGAAACTGAAATATCTTCTATATGTAAGAGTCCCGTAACACCAGCACCGATTTCAACAAACACTCCATATTTTCTTATATTTTTTACTATACCTTTTACAATTTGACCTGGTTTTAAATTTTCATTCATCCAGTTCAAAGCCTCTTCATTAGCCTTTTTTCGCGATAGAATAACTTGATTATCTGAATAAATTTCTTTTACCTTAAATTGAACATAAGAATTTAATTTATTTTTGCAAATACTAGGTTTTGTGAAACCATATTCATCGCAAGTTATATAATCTACTTCATTTCTTGGTATTATTCCAGTTAAATTTTCTCCGAAATCTAACATGAAGATTAAAATTTGAATCTAATTCATATACTTTTCCTTGAATAATTTCACCAGTGTTTAAAGCGTTTCTTAAACCATCTATATTCATTTCTTCGTTTGTATCGTTCCAACCTTCTGGAATAAATTTTAAATATTCCATATCTTCTCCTTTGTATATCTTAAATTTATCTTCCTAATAAACTATCTACTTCGTTTTTACTTAAATAACGCCATTTTCCAAGTTCTACATCTTTTACATCAATATTCCCAATTTTAGCTCTATGTAAAGCCAAAACTTTTTTTCCAATTGACATACACATTTTTCTTACTTGTCTATTTTTTCCTTCATGAATCGTTATAGCAAGCCTAGACTGATTCTTTTCTTCATCAATTTTTAGTATTTTAACTTTTGCTGGTCTTGTTACATAACCATCATCAATTTCTACGCCATTTCTTAACTTTTCTACTTCTTCATTTGTTATCTTTCCAATTACAGTAACAGTATAAGTCTTATCAATTTCATGTTTTGGATGTGTTACTTTATAAACAAAATCACCATCATTTGTTAGTATAATTGCTCCAGATGTAAACATATCAAGTCTTCCAACTGGAACAACTCTTTTATTCACTTTTACTAAATCTAAAACAGTAGGTCTGTTAAATTGATCTGAAATCGTTGTTACATAACCAATTGGCTTGTTAAGTAAAATATAAATCTTATCTAAATTTTGTGGTTTAACAGTTCTTCCTAAATATTTTACTTCATCTTTTTCATCATCAATTTTTGTTCCAAGCTCTAATACTATTTTATTATTAACTGTAACTTTTCCTTGTAGAATAAGCTCTTCTGACTTACGCCTAGAAGCAATTCCACAATCTGCTAAATATTTTTGTAATCTAACTTCCAATTTAATTTCCTCTTAAAATTTTTAATACATTTTCAAAATATTCTGGAATCTCAGCTGTAAGACTCATTTTTTCTTTAGTAGTAGGATGAACAAATTCCAATTTATAACTATGTAACATCTGACCCTCTACTCCAAATGGATTTTTTCCATTTGAATAAACCATATCTCCAACAATAGGAAATCCTATCTTTGACATGTGAACTCTTATCTGATGTGTTCTTCCTGTCTCAATATTAACTTCAATATATGTATAATCTTTAAATCTTTCTAAAACAATAAAATGAGTAACCGCGTTTTTTCCACTTTTATCTACTGCCATTTTTGTTCTGTCTGTTTTACTTCTAGAAATTGGCATATCTATTGTTCCGCTGTTTTCTTTAATTACTCCTCTTACCAAGGCCTTGTAAGTTTTCTTAACTTCATGATTTTTAATTTGTTCACTTACATTTAAATGAGCTCTATCGTTTTTAGCAATAATTAAAAGTCCGTGATGTATCTTTATCAATTCTATGAACTATTCCGAGGTCTAGCCTCTCCTCCTATTCCAGAAAGTTCACCTTTGCAATGATTTAAAACAGCGTTTACTAAAGTTCCATTTTCATTTCCATTTCCGAGGATGAACAACTAAACCCTTTTGCTTATTTATAACTAAAATATCTTTGTCTTCATAAACAATATCAAGTGGAATATTTTCAGGGCTTAAATGGCTATCTTTGACCTCTTCAGGAGTAATTTCAATTTTGTCTCCTAAAGCCACTTTATATGAATCTTTAACTTTTTTTCCATTTACTAATATATTTCCATTTTCAATCATTCTTTGAACAGAACTTCTAGTCATCTCAGTATTTTCTGAAACATATTTATCTATTCTATTATTTTCTAAATCTTCAACAATAAGTGTCATTTAAACATCCCATCTTCCTTTTGTTCTATCTTTAGCAAAAGTAACTTTTATTAAATATTTTGGCAATCTCATCATTCTTTTTATTCTACTTGGTTCCCTAAATAATCTCCACAGCCACTCTATTCCAAGCTTTTGGAAAAATTTTGGAGCTCTTTTAATTTTTCCTGATTCATAATCAAAAGTTCCTCCGCTGACCAAAAGCAACATCTACTTTTAACTCATTTTGATGTTTGTAAATCCATTTTTCTTGTTTTGGATGGCCTGTAGCAACAAACAATATATTTGGCTGTAATTTATTTATCTCTGAAATTACTTCTTCTTCACTTTTTATCTTAAAAAATCCTTCTTGGCACCCAACAACTTTTAAATCAGGAAAATCTTTTAAAACATTATCTCTAGCTTTTTCAGCAATTCCTTCTTCTCCACCTAAAAAATAAAATGTCCACTCTTCTTTATAACCAACTTCAATAGCTGTTCTAAAAACCTCTTGTCCAGGAATTCTAGCCTTAAATGGTTTTTTTTGTAATTTTCCACCGATTGATATTCCAACACTATCAGGAGTAGCAAGATCAGCCTTATTCAAAATTTCATTAAATTCTTTATCTTCCCAAGCTGTCATTACAAATTCAGTATTTGGAGAAACTACCATTTTGCAAGATTTATTACTTTTTTTTACTAATTCTTTTATACGATTTCCCATCTCTATCTTGTCAACATTATCAATGTTAACACCAAGAATTCTTATTATATCTCTTTGCAATAATAACACTCCTTATTTTGTTTTATCTTTTTTTATTTGCTTCATTGCTTTTATATCAATAACCGTCTCTTTTAAGAAATTCATTAAAAATAAAAACCAGCCTATAACAATACAAATATCAGCAATATTAAACACCGGAAATTCCGCAATTTTTATGAAATCGAACACATATCCTTTAAATATTCTATCAATCAAATTTGAAATTCCACCAGAAATTATTAAACTTAAAAATACTATAATAGTTGGTGTCATTTTATCTTTTTGTGAGATTAAATAATTTATCATAACAATTAAAACAATCAAACATAGCCCGATATTACCCATATTCTGTTTATTTAAACCAAACGCAATTCCTTCATTTTCAACTTTTGAAATAGAAAAAACATCTTGAAGAATAATAATATCTTTTTTTACAAAATTACTAATTAAAATTTTACTTGTTTGATCAATTATAATTGTAATTAAACATATTAAAATAACTATTTTAAAGATTTTTTTTAATTTCATATTACTCCATTATTCTCTTATAAATTGTAAACTTGCCATCATTATAAATTTCACTATATCTAACATCTTGATGAAGTTTAATATTTACATCATCACCACTATATAACATTACATGTCTTACATCATATTTTTCAAAAATTTCATTATAATTTGAATTAAGACCAGGAACCCTTAAGGCATCAGAGAAAATATCTTCTTTGCTACCAAATTCAGGTGTATATAAATCACATCTAGAATCTATAAATACTGGTATTCCTTGTAATAACAAATAACTTCCATAATTGTACTCATTATATAAATGTAAATCTTCTTTTGAAATATTGTTTTCTTCCATATAATCATAAAGAAACTTTGTAGCTTCTACTGGATAGCTAGCTTCTTCTACATAATGTTCATTTTTCTTATCTTCATAAAAATCTTTACTAATTAAAGTAACCGCAGTTGTAACTAAAATTAGCCCCACTATTGTAGTCGAAACTTCTTTTATCATGTTGCAAAGTTTATCATCATATTTTTCAAAAAAGCTTGATATGAATTTAGAAAGAAGTGGCATTCCCATAATAATTACAAGTGAAACTTGACGTCTAGCTTTAAATGATAAAAAGATTGTTCCACAAAACATAAGCAAATCGCTAAGTCTAATTTTAATATCTGTCAAAATTAGTATTAAAATTGTAACTGCAAGCATTACGCTATAGCCTTTATTATCAGCAAGTGTAAGTGGCAAATGTTCATTTATAGAATTTGTTGTATTTCCTTGATAAATCTTTAATGTATATGTAAAAGCTCCTCTTCCCATAGGATTTAAAAATCCTACAAAAACAGCAATAATCAAGAAAATTATTAAAGTTATATGAGCTTTATTTTTGTTTATTATAACCTTATATGGATTCTTTCTTCTCTTCTCTCTCTTGATTTTTCTAGCTTCTACGTTTTTATAACTCTTATCAATTAATATATCAAACTTTTCCTTTTTTTGGCTAGATGTAGTAAAATGTTTAAGAAATCTAAAAATTACTCTAAAAAATCTTTCATCTATATCTAATCCTTGAATGAATAAGAATAGAAACTCAGCAACATAAGGAGCAGTAAATACGAAAAACATTGGAAATACGGCGCAATGTAGCTCTACAATCAGTAAAGCAATCAAAAGAAGCCCAAATCCATATCTTTTCTTATTAGTTTCTAATAATTTCTCAATCAAATAAATTTCTAGTACAAATAAAATAAACGTTACAAGTTGCGCACGAGTAGCAATATAAGGTTTCATAAGATATATTGCAAATAAAGTAACTATTCCACTTACAACTTTATTTCCTTTTGATACTTTAGAGCTTGTCTTATATAAAGCAATTCCTAAAATTGAAGTTAAAGCTATAGTGAAAATATATAATCCAACTTGCCAATAACTTCCAGCTGTATGATATACTATATAAATTATTAAATCATATAGCCAATGTGGCCAAGTATATGATAATTTGTGCCATGAAAATGGATCTTGACTAATATTAAAAACTCCATTTTTTGCAATATATTCGCCACATTTAATATTATAAAATGTATCGTTTTGAAAAGTTTTTGGAGTAATTCCAATAGCCATTATAATAATACACGCAAAAATCAAAACATCAAATATAAAATTTGTTGCTTTCTCACTTTTTTTTATTTTCTCTTTTTTTATTTTTTTCTCAACAATTTCTTCTTCCATTTAAACAATCCTTTATAGCAAAATTCTTTACGGAACACTAAATTTACGATAACATTATATACTTTATTATATTAATTGTAAAGAAAATATTGAAATTTTATTTTTTAAAAAAATATATTTTTTTGTTATTTTTTGATATAAAAAATATGTTATGTAAATCATTTTTATGTTTTTCGTACATATTTTCTGTGAATTTTTTCCTGTGGACAATGTGGATAACTCTGTGAATAACCTATTTTTAAACTCTTTTTCGACACAATTATTCACATCGCAAAATTCGATATTTTTTTACAAAAAAATCGTAATTAAATTATGAAAACAGTATATTTGTTCTAATAAACTTTTAAAACCCCATATCCCCTAAAGTTAAAGCTTTTTGTGTCCTTTTGACAACAAAAAAATTCTGATCAAAAACCAGAATTTTTTATTGAAATTTTAACCTTCTAAACAATTATCAAGTTTACTTATAATTTCCTTTTTATTCATATTTTTTCCTATAAATACAAGTTTTATCATTCTGTCTCCATAAGTCTCGTCCCAATCTTTTTCAATATCAGGATTTTCTTTTAATATTTGTTTTCTTTCATGACGTGGCGCTGAAGCAATCCAATTTCCTGATTCATAAGCTTGAATTTGACTACCTGCTTGCTCAAAAACATATCCAATCTCTGGTTCATTTGAAAACCATAAAATTCCTTTTGTTCTGATTACTGTATCATTTGGGAATCTATTTGCAAAATCTTCAAATTTTCCTCTATTAAATGGAGCTCTTCTATAATATACAAACGTTCCAATTCCATATTCTTCTGTTTCTCCGCCATCGTGATGATGATGGTGATGTTCATGTTCATCATGATCATGGTCATGGTCATCATCTTCATCGTCGTCATCTTCAATATTTTCGTCATTTTCTAATTCTTGAAGCCAACCAGCTGAATTTGCAACTTCTTCTAGGTCAAATGATCTTGTATCTAAAATCTTTCCAATATCTACTTTTCCATAATTTGTCTCAATAATTTCAGCTTTTGGTTGTAATTTTCTAATAACAGCTTTAACTTCTTTTAATTCTTCTTTACTTATTTCGTCTACTTTATTTAAAACTATTAAATTACAAAACTCAATTTGTTGAATTATTAAGTTTTCAATATCTTCCTCTTCTACTTGTTTTTCTAAGTAAGAACCACAGCCAAATTCTTTTACTAAACGAAGTGCATCTACTACAGACACAACATTATCTAATCTACAAATTTCTGGCAAACCATAAGAACTAGCGTCAGAGGAAATTGCTGTAATAGTTTGAGCAATTGGAATCGGCTCACAAATACCGCTAGCTTCAATTAAAATATAATCAAATTTTCCTGTTTTAGCAAGTTCAACAATTTGCTTCATTAAATCTACTTTCAAAGTACAACAAATACAACCATTTTGAAGTGGAACTAAGCTATCATCTGTTTGATTTACAACTCCACCCTTTTGAATTAGACTTGCATCAATGTTTACTTCTCCTATATCATTAACAATAACCGCAACTTTATAACCTTTTTGGTTATTTAAAACATAATTTACAAGTGTTGTTTTTCCAGAGCCTAAATACCCTGTAAGTAAAGTTATTGGAATTATTTTATTCATATATTTTCCTCCTTAATTTTTAACTCAAATAATATTATATCATGTTTGTCAAGTCTTAAATTCAAAAAAAGAAAAGGCTCCCTAAGGAACCTTCTTCTCTTTTTAATTATCTTATTTTGTCATCTACAATTTCTCTACCATAGCAATCTTTAAATTTCTTCATTGCTATTAAAACGAAATCATTTACAACTACAGCTCCAATTCCAACAAAGCAAGCTAAACCTAAATATAAGTTCAAATTTGTAACTAATATAGCAACAACTGTCCAGTATAAAACTAAAAATCCTGAACCGATTCTTCCAGCATATAAACGATGTATACCTAAAAATCCTAAAAACCAGCATAATAATAAAGTTACAAGCCAATTCTTTGTAGGAATCTTAACATTTTCACTATTTTTTCCAGACATCTTTTGTTTCTCCTTTAATAATAAAATTAAATATCTACTATATTTTTATACTATAATGAAAAAAATGTCAATATTTTCTGAAAATGTTATAAAAATGTAATATTATTCGTAATCAACAATATCAATCCATTTATTTAAGAATTCTTGTTCTTCTGGTTTTCCTTTTGTTTTTTGAGTAGCAGCTACAATTGGAATCCATCTTTGAATATTAGATTTAGAAATTCCACTCTTTTCAGAGAATAAATCTAAATATTTGTCAGCTAAATCTTGTCTTCCATCAATTGAGAATAATAAATATGTTCTAGCTGAGTCTGCTGAAGCGTTTCCTTGTGTTACATGAGACCAGTCTATGATGTAAGCTTCATCATTTTCAGTAATAATTATATTGCTTGGATTAAAATCTCCATGGCAAAGTTTATTGTGTGTCTTCATTCCATCTAATCTTTGCAATAATTCATATTTGGTATTGTAATCAATATTGTTGCAATTATTTAACTTTCTCTTAAATTTATCTTTAATATTACTTAATAGAGGAACTTTTTCAGCTAAAACTGTTAATTGAATATCTATAAATCTATTCAAATATTCGTCCATTTTTTCAGGATGTTCATTCATTAATTGCTCTAAAGTAACTCCTTCAATGTGCTCTGAAACTAAAGCCCATCTATTATTTACCATAGTTACAGCTAAAAGTTTTGGAACTTTTAAATCTGTTCCCTCTTCAACACGAGCTTGATTTAAAGCCTCATTTAAAATATCTGATTTTGAATAATTTTCTACAAATAATTTTATTGTTTTGTTTCCATCTTTATAAACTGTTTTTGTCTTTCTTTCAGCAATTGGATTATCTAAATTTAATTCCATATTTTTTACCTCCCTTTCTTTTAATTAGTTATTTTGACCATAATATGCTTGTAAATATAAGTCTTTAATTTCGCTAATTAATGGGTATCTAGGATTTGCACCTGTACATTGATCATCAAAAGCTTGCTCACTCATTTCGTCTAAAGTTTTCATGAAATCTTCTTCTGAAATTCCATAATCTTTTATTGCGTGTTTAACACCAATTTTATCTTTTAATTCATCAATTTTATCTAATAATTTTTCTAATTTTTCGTTATCATCTTTTCCATCAATTCCTAAGAATTCAGCAATTTCGCCATATCTTCTTAAAGCGTTTGGATGATCATATTGAGGGAAAGTTCCCATTTTTGTAGGAGCTTCTACTGAATTAAATCTCATAACTTGGTTTAATACAAGAGCAACAGTAGCTCCATGTGGCAAGTGATGGAAAGCGCCTAATTTATGTCCCATTGAATGGCATATTCCAAGAAAAGCGTTAGCAAAAGCCATACCAGCGATAGTTGCGGCGTGAGCCATTTTTTCTCTAGCTTCTGGGTCATTTGCGCCATTTTCATAAGCTCTTGGTAAATATTCAAAAATCAATTTAATTGCTTGTAAAGCCAAGCTATCTGAAAATTCAGTAGCCATAATTGAAACATAAGCTTCGATTGAATGAACTAAAGCATCAATTCCAGAGCTTGATGTTAATCCTTTTGGAGCGTTCATCATCAAATCGCTATCTACAATTGCCATTTTTGGCATTAATTCATAATCTGCTAACGGATATTTGATTCCTGTTTCATCATCTGTTATTACAGCAAATGGAGTTACTTCTGAACCAGTTCCACTTGATGTTGGAACAGCTATAAAGTAAGCCTTCTCTCCCATTTTTGGAAAAGTATAAACTCTTTTTCTAATATCCATAAATCTCATTGCCATATCCATGAAATCAGCCTCTGGGTGTTCATATAGAACCCACATAATTTTTGCAGCGTCCATTGCAGAACCACCACCTAAAGCTATTATACAGTCAGGATTGAACTCACTCATTAATTTTGCGCCTTCTCTAGCTGAAGATAAATTTGGATCTGGAGCAACATTTGAAAATGTTGTATGTTCAATTCCAAGTTCATTTAATTTATCTGTAACAACTTTTGTATAGCCGTTTTCAAATAAAAATTTATCTGTAACAATGAAAACTTTCTTTTTATTTAATACATATTTTAATTCTTCAAGAGCTACTGGTAAGCAACCTCTCTTAATATAAACTTTTTCAGGACATCTAAACCAAAGCATATTATTTCTCCTTTCAGCAACTGTTTTTATATTTAATAAATGTTTTAATCCAACATTTTCTGATACTGAATTTCCGCCCCATGAGCCACATCCAAGTGTCAATGATGGTGTTAATTTAAAGTTGTAAAGATCTCCAATTCCACCTTGTGAAGATGGTGTATTTATTAATACTCTACAAGTTCTCATTGTATTATAGAATTTTTCGATTTTTTCATTTCCTGTAATAGTATTTATATATAATGAAGATGTGTGTCCTAAACCGCCGTCATCAATCAATTTTGAAGCCTTCTTTACAGCGTCGTCAAAATCTTTTGCTTTATACATAGCTAAAACTGGTGACAATTTTTCATGAGCAAATTCTTCTGAAATATCAACGCTTTCGACGTCTCCAATTAAAATTTTTGTTGTATTTGGAACCTCTATTCCTGAAAGTTCAGCAATTTTTGAAGCCTTCTGTCCAACAATTTTTGCGTTTAAAGCGCCATTTATAATCATTGTTTTTCTTACTTTATCAGTCTCTTCAGGATTTAAGAAATAACAACCTCTTTTTGTAAATTCTTCTTTTACTTTATCATAAATAGAATCAAGAACAATAACAGACTGTTCTGAAGCACAAATCATACCATTATCAAATGTTTTTGAATGAATAATAGAATTTACAGCTAAAACTATATCAGCTGTTTCGTCAATAACAGCTGGTGTATTTCCAGCGCCAACACCAATTGCTGGTTTTCCACTAGAATAAGCAGATTTTACCATTCCGAGGTCCACCTGTAGCTAAAATTATATCTGCTGACTGCATCAAAAGTGTTGTTAGTTCCAAAGACGGACTATCAATCCAACCAATAATATCTTTTGGAGCTCCAGCCTTAATTGCAGCTTCTAATACAACTTTTGCAGCTTCTATTGTAGATTTTTTAGCTCTTGGGTGAGGACTTATAATAATTCCATTTCTAGTTTTTAATGAAATTAAAGTTTTAAAAATTGCTGTTGATGTAGGGTTTGTTGTAGGAATAACAGCAGCAATAACTCCTATTGGTTCTACAACCTTCTTAATTCCATAAGATTTATCCTCTTCTATAACTCCACATGTTTTTTCGTTTTTGTATTTATTGTAAATATACTCAGAAGCATAATGGTTTTTAATAACCTTATCTTCTACTACTCCCATACCAGTTTCCTCTACTGCAAGTTTTGCAAGTGGAATCCTGTTACGATTTGCAGCTTCTGACGCTGCTAGAAATATTTTATCAACTTGTTCTTGCGAAAATTTTGAAAATTCCATCTGAGCCTTTTTTACTCTTAAAAACATCTCATTAAAACTCTCAACATCTTCTACTGTTTTATTTTCTTCTGCCATAAAAATATTCCTTCCTTTCATAAATTTTTACGTAAGTATAATATCACTTAATCTTATTTTTTTCAATATTTTATAAAATATTTATTATCTATATAAAAAAGATATGTGTCTATCAACACATATCAAAAAAAATAACAATTGGTCATAATTAAAAATTTCTTTTTATCTTTTTTTGGTAATATCATATGTTATAGTTTGTAATGTATTATCCTTAATATCTTCTCCAGTAATTCTTTTGCAAACTAATTCTATTAGTTTATTACTAGAATCTGTTGATAAAATTTCCAGAGTTTTACTATTAGTTTTTTCCCACTGATAATAATTTAATAAATCAATTCCATATTCTTTTCTAAAAACTTTTTCTACTGATTCATTAACAATTGATCCTACATTTTCATCAATTAAATATGTTATACTTTTAAGTTTGCCATTATCTTCTTCCAACTTAAAACATGGTATAACTACTCCATGTAATTCATCTTGTTTTGAAACATAAACAATTGCACAAACATAATCATCTATTTCTTTTATTACACCCTTTTTTGGTTCATTAATATCTGTTACAACACTTATTTCATTTTCGGTTCCTTCAAAAAGTGTAAATTCTAAATTTAATTCTGTATTTTTCAATTCCTCTATTATCTTTTCTTTTAATTCTTCTACACTAATTTCACTAAATTTTTGAATTCTTCTTTTTTCTGCATTTTTTATTTTAACAAAATAGTAACTGCCAATAATTAAAGCTACTATAGAAAGTACTACTATAATTAATAATAATATTATTATTGTTGTTTTTACTAATTTCTTTTTTATTTTAATCGACAATTTCTATTCCTCCCTTTTCTTTTATTTTTAAAATTATTCCTGTTACAAAAAATATAATAGTTATTCCACCAGTTGCCCATGATGAATATTTAATTGTATTCATCGTATTTTCAAGTTTACGAATTTTTCGTTCTGCTTGTAACTTTTCTTCTTTTAATTTTCCAGTAACATCATTATCATACCACAATGCAATATAATTATCATCATCATATAATGCTTCCTTATATGTATTTTCTTCGTAAGAGTTATGCCAAAATGATAAGGCAATAGTTATTACTAATCCAATTATAGCTAAAACAAAAAATATTTTTGATTTTTTCTTCTTCTTTTCTTCCATTTTATATATCCCCCCTTTTATAATTATTTTTCTTTTGACATATGCTTAATGTCATCTTATCACAAAAGTGATATAAAATCAATATATAAATTTTAAAAAAAGGTGATTTTTATGGCGGTTAGAAAACTCAATGAATATCTAAATGTCATTGGAAAAAATTTAAAATATTATAGAAAACAAAAAAATTTATCTCAAGCAGATTTAGCAAGAGAATTAAATTTAATTGGAATAAACATACACAAAAACGATATACAACTAATTGAAGCAAATCGTAGAACTGTTAAAGATTATGAAATTTGGGGTTTTGCAAAGATATTAGATATTTCGTTTGAATCATTATTTCAAGGAATTGAAATAATATTAGAAAACTAATTTTTAAATTAGAGTAGTTATTTGACTACTCTTTTTTATTATAAAAAATAAAAAGCCTGTATCAAAAGATACAAGTTTTTTACTTTAATATTTTAATTATTATTTGTTTAAACAAAAAGCTTAAATATATATAAATTAACAATAAAATTTGATTTCTTCGTCTGGAAAATGTTTCTTCCATTCTGAAATTATATAAAAATAGTTATTTGCTATTGTTTCTAATAATTCACTTAAATCTTTATTTGGAATATTACTTTTATTATTTGCTAAAATACAACCACCACTTTTTGTAAGCCATACTTTTGTTGAATTTTGAACTGGTTTTCCTTTAGAAATGTGAACATGAATAGGTTCACTTAATTCACTTGACCAAAAATATATTTTATAACCGTAATAATTCTAATACATTAGGCAATTTTAATTCCCCCTTCTCTAGCCCATCTATAAAATGAAGGTAAGCCTCTTTCTACGACTGTACGAAATAATTCTATTTCTTCATCTGTATAATTGCCATCTTTATATAATATTTTACAGCTTGGAAGTTCAAATCTTACACTATCGAAACCATTTTCTGTAGGTCTCTCAAAATGTACATGTATAACTTCTTCTCCTTTTTCGTTTTTAATAATATTTGAAAAAACAACTTCTGTTTCGTCTGCATATTTAACATAAGAATACATATTTTTTCACTCTCCTATAAATAATTACATTTATATTATAACATTAAAACCCAAAAAATAATACTACTTTTTAAAAAAGATAAACAGCTTGTATCAAAAGATATAAGCTGTTTTCTTTTTGGCTGGGCTGGCTAGATTCGAACTAGCGCATGTTAGAGTCAAAGTCTAATGCCTTACCACTTGGCTACAGCCCAATATGATTTTATAGAATTTTTACGATGTAGATTAAATTTATAACTGGGGTGGAAGATGGGACTCGAACCCACGGTCTTCAGTGCCACAAACTGACGCGTTAACCAACTACGCTACATCCACCATATCAGTAAATATAGTAGCACTGATTTTTCTACAGCGCTACTATATTTTAAAATATTATTTCAATTTTGTCAATACTTTTTCTTAAATTAGTTATCTTTAGCAAAAATTATCAATCTTTGTGTTGAGTTATCATTACAAGTTTGTAATGTAATTTCTCTAGTATTAGGATCAACATCTCTTAACATAAATGAAGCATCATCTGATGTTGTATAAAATCTATCATAAATTGTATATGTAATTTTTGTTCCCATTTGATCTGTTATATAAATTTTGTCTCCAATTGACAATTTATCATTATTTGAGAAAAATTGACCATTTAAATAATTATGTCCTAAGATAAAAGCGTTTGTTCCAAGAACATTCAAATCTTTATTTACAACACCATTTACTTCTTGATTAGAAACTACGTCTAAAATTCCAACTGATTTTGATAAAGCTTCTGGTGAAACTGAATTAAGTATTACATAATTGCAATTTGTTTTGGGAATATAAATTTCACCTTTTATCTCAAATTTTCCAAGATAAGCCTTTTTAATATTTGAATTACCTGATGGAGTTTGAGTAGTATTTTCTGGACTAGGATTTGATGTAAGATTACTATAATCTACTAAAGACCCTCCTCCAACATCTACCTCATTTGTATCAGAAGGCTCTTCAATTACTTCATTTTTTGAAATTATATTTTGCCACTTTTTATTTTCCTCTTGAGCAGCGTGAAGTTCATCAAGACCTTGCAAATTATCAGATTCAACTTTATTTTTGTGAATTACTTTATATGTAAAATAGCCTAACAAAGAAAGTATAGCAATTATAATTATTACTAATAAAACTGTTAAAATATCTGAATAGCTTTTTCCAGCTCCAAATCTTTTTTTCATGGTATTTCTCCTTTTATCTACAAAATTCCATATACATTTATTATAGCACAAAAAAAAAGCTATTTCAACTCATTTAAAATAAGTTTTATAGCTTTTTTACATTTTATTCCAAAATAGCTTTAATTCTTCTTACTCCGCTAGATGAAGCCTCTTCTTTTTTTATTTTAAATACCCCTAATTCACCAGTATTTTTAACATGAGGTCCTCCGCAAATTTCTTTTGAAACATCTCCAATTTGATAAACTGTTACGACATCAGGATATCTTTCTGGGAACTGACATTCAGCTCCACTCTTCAAAGCCTCTTCTTTTTTCATTTCAAAGCAAGTTACATCTATCTTTTCATTAATCCATTTATTTACTAAATCTTCAGCTTTTTGTTTCTCTTCATCTGTCATTTTAGCTGGATGTGAGAAGTCAAATCTCATTCTTTCTTCTGTTATATTGCTTCCTTTTTGGTGAACATGGTCTCCCAAAACCACTCTTAAAGCGGCGTTTAAAAGGTGTGTAGCTGTATGATACATAATTTCCTTTTCACCAGTTGAAGCAAGTCCGCCTTTAAACTTTTGCTCTGAGCCAAGTCTAGACTTTTCTTGATGTTCTTCAAATAATCTTTTGAAGTCTGTCATATCAACTTCTAAACCTTGCTCTTTAGCAAGTTCTTCTGTCATTTCTGGTGGGAATCCATAAGTTTCATATAAATTAAATACACTTTCAGTCTCTAATTTAGTTTTTCCGTTATTTTTAAGGTATTTTGCAACTTTATCAAATTCTCTTTCACCATTTTGAAGGGTTTTCATAAATTTGTCTTTTTCTTCTACAATAACCTTTTTAATCTCTTCTCTTGTTTTCTCAAGTTCAGGATATAGCTCTTTTATACAATCAATTGAGCAATCTATAATTTCAGGTAGCTTTTCTAAATCAATTCCAAGTTTATTTAAGTGTCTTGTCATTCTACGAAGTAATCTTCTTAAAATATAGCCTCTATCTACATTTGATGGTCTTCCTCCATCATTTATAACCATAACACTTGAACGAATATGTTCAGCTACAATTCTTCTACTTTGAATATTATCATTTGTTTGAAGTTTTGATAAAAGATCCATAACTGGCTTAAATAATTCTGTATCAAAAGGTGTTTCTTTTCCTTCTAAAAGCATTGTCATTCTCTCTAATCCAAGCCCTGTATCAACATTTCTTTGCTCCAATTTTGAATAACCATTTTTATCTTTGTAAAATTCCATAAAAACATTATTCCAAATTTCAACATATTTTCCGCAACCACAAGAAGGATTACATTCTGGAGAGCATTTTGGTTTTCCTGTATCATAAAACATTTCTGTATCAGGTCCGCAAGGTCCCTCTTCTCCAGCAATCCACCAGTTATCGTCTTTTCCAAAGAAATAAATTCTCTCATCTGGAATTCCAGCTTTTTTCCAAGCTTCATAAGCAACATTATCTCTTACGCAGTCGTCATCACCTTTAAAGCAAGTTACACTCAACTTTTCATTAGGTATTCCAAGCTCTTTAGTTAAAAACTCATAACTCATAGCTATTGATTCTTCTTTAAAATAATCACCTAAAGACCAATTTCCAAGCATTTCAAAAAAAGTCAAATGGCGATTATCTCCAACCTCGTCAATATCATTAGTTCTAAGGCATTTTTGATAATCTGTCAAACGAGTTCCACTAGGATGTTTTTGTCCTAAAAGATATGGAACTAATGGTTGCATTCCAGCTGTATTAAACAAAACAGATGGGTCATTTTCTGGAATTAATGGCGCTGATGGAATTACGCTATGTCCCTTACTTTTAAAGAAATTTAAATATTTATTTCTGATTTCAATTGCTTTCATTTTATTTCCTTCCTTTGGTTCATAAATTTGTTTAATATTATAATATAATTTCATTTAAAATTCAAGGGTTTCCTCTACTTTTTTGCAACTTAAAATTTTAGCCGATATTTACAATTTTTTCTGGATCTACAAGTCTATCATGTATTAATATTTCAAAGTGCAAGTGAGGACCTGTAGTGTTGCCTGTATCTCCTACCTCACCTATCTTATCTCCTTGATTTATTTCTTGTCCTTCTTTTACATCAATTTTTGAGCAATGTGCATACAAAACAACTAAATCTCCAGTTTGAACTCTAACATGTTTTCCGTAATCACCTGTACTAGAGACTTGTATAACTTTTCCAGTTGTTGCTGAATTTATAGTTGTTCCGAATAACAGCTCCAATGTCTACTCCCGTGTGATTTTTAGTGACCTTTTTATTAGTAGATTCTCTGATTCCAAATCCAGAAGTTTTTGTCCCACTTACTGGCAAAATTACAGAATAGTTATTTTTAATTTCAATAACATCCTTATCTTCTTGTGAAAGCTCTTGAACAGGCTCTGGTTCAGATTCTATATTTTCTTCTGGCTCATTATCAACTAAAATTGCACTATTTACGTCATTTGATTCTCCTGAAACTCCGTTTTCTTCACTTGTTTCAGTATTTTCTTCTTTTTTCTTGCTAGTTTTCTCTTCTTTAGATGAATTCGTAAAAATCTCTTCAAACTTGCTTTTTATATTGATATTATAAGAATTTACCTGTTTTATAAAATCCGGAGTAAATATGTATTTTTGATTTTGTATGGCAACAATTATGATAACGATATTTATCAAAAGTAAAATTTCAAATAAATTCTTATAAATATTTCTTGATTTCGGCTTCTTTTGCTCATCATCAAGATTTTTTCTCCTAGAATAAATCTCTTCGGCTCTTTTTATTTTCTCCATTTCCGCAATCGCTCTTTCCATATTTTTCCTCCATTTCTTTATTTAATAAAATTTATTCTATAAACATAAAAATAGAACAAGTATCTATCAACTTGTTCTATTTTATTAAAACTGTAATTACCAAAATTATGAAAAATAGCAAAGATATGATTTGCAATTTTTTTACTTTTCTCTCTAGTTTAATTTTTGCTTTTTCAATTTGATCAACAGATATTCTATTTACATATTCTGAAACGATATTCTCAGCTTCCTTTAAAATAAGCTCTTTTGATGTGCTCTTTTCTCTTACTTTATTTAAAACTTGAGTTTTTTTAATTTTTACATGAGGTTTCAAAATTACAATAGCCTCATCAACGACATTTGACGCCATTCCTCTTAAAACTATAGTATTTTTGATTTTATTATTTTCCATAAATATCTCCCATAAATAATCTTATATGGGTAATATTTCCAATTTTTAAAATTTTATGTATTAATATTTTACTAAAATTATATCATCACCAATGCAAGTTATATTTTCCCAAGGAATTGTTATGTCGTTTCCGAGCGGAAAAGAAACCAAATAATTTGTTGCTATTACCAGGAACAATTATAGATGTAATTGTCCCTGTTTTTAAATCTGCGGTAACATCTTGAACATAGCCTAATCTCCTAGCATCATTTATATTTATAACTTCTTTATGTTTAAAATCTAAACCTTTACTGTTAATATAAATCACCTCTTATCTAATTATATGCAAGATTAGGCTAATTATTTAAAATAATCTAACTCTTAAAAGCCAGATTTTTTTGTCCATGAAAGCCCAGAAAGTTTTGAAAAATTTATAATTCCCGGATTTCCGGCTAAATATACTTCTGTCAATCGCCCACCATTTATTGGATTCAATCTAGCTATAATATCTAAATTTGTATATCTTTCTTCTTTTTCTCCTACTAATACGATTGTATTATCATCTAGAGAATTGCTCTCCAAATCTAAATAATTCAACTTTTTTAAATTTTTAAGTGGCGATAAGTCTGTAATCTCGTTACCACTCAATACTATTTTTGTCAAATTATTAAGACTTGAAACTTTTGATATATCAGTTATACAACTATTAATGGAGATAAGAGTTTCTAGATTTGTCATATTTTCCACATAATTCATTTCCATAAAATTCAAATTTGAAATATCAAGATAATTCAAGTTCGGGAAATTTTCCAAACCAGAAACCCTCGTATTTCTATCTTGACTCCAAAAACTAAATGAAAAACTAGTTACTCGACTTATATCAATTCCAAAATTTGTTAACGATGAAAAATCATTAAAACCAGAACACTCAGAAATTCTAATTGATACAGGATGTATTTTCGCCTTTCCAGAAACATTTGAAGCATTACAAGATTCCATATATAAATAATCGACAAACACGTCACTTTCCATAATAACATTTTCCACGCCACCCCATACTAGACACAATTGTTCCAAATTTTCTGGCAATTTTAATTTTGAACCTCCTAATCTATATACTACTTTCAATGAGCTACATTCTGTCAAATCCACAGTATATTCTGAATTTAAACCTAAGGTCTCAAAAGTCGCTAAACCTATACATGTTGAGATATTATTACATAAAGTTTGAGAATCTAATATTAAAGAAGTATAAACACCCTCATACCATCCTCCATTATTGCCCCACCAACCTCCGCTGGTCAAATGATTAAAACATGTAGCCATACCACTTAAATCTGTTTTATCATAATCTAAAATTAAAGTCCTAAGACTTTTTCCATATTCATTTAAAATTGTTATATCAGAAACCTTCGTTCCCTTTAAATCTAATTCTATTAAACTTTCTTCCTTTCCAGGTCCTACAAAATCAATTGTTGTTAGGTTTTCTATACCTTTCAATTTCAAATAATTCATTTCTTTAAAACCAGATAATAATTTATTTATTTCTGTATTTATTAGAGGTTTTCCATCATCTGTCAGATCTTCTCCAGTTATTACACTTTCGTCTTCATGTGTTAAAACTATATTTTCTAAACTTAGTTTATTCATGTGTATACAATCTGACAGACTTTGAAATGTGCTTAATTTTATTGTTTCATTACTCAAATCTAATAGTCTTGTATTCGAATCTAATACATCAAATTTGTATTTTGTATCTACTGCCTGATTTATTCCACAGTTTCCTAAAACTCCTTTTAAACTTGAAACATTTGCTAAATTTGTACACCCATCTAAATACAAATATCTTATATTGCTTAAATCTTCAATATATTCTATCCATCTTAAATTTTCATTTCCCGTTAATCTTAAATAATATAAATTTGTTTTATTTGACAAACTTGAAAGAGCGTCTGTTAATTCGTTTTTTCCTTCATTAGGTAAATCTGAACTTATAACTTCCCCATTTCCTAATAAATTACTATTAGAATATAAATATGTTAATCCTTTATTTCCTTCTGATGGCCTCAAATCTTTTAAACCATCTAAAGTTTGTAATTTATTTCCTTCAACTCTTAATAAATATAAATTATTAAAATCTTTTAAATTTTTAATACTTGTTATTTCATTACATTGTAATGATAAATATTTAATTTTATTTTTTGTGTTTAATGTTAAATTATCAAAAAAATTCAAATTTTCTATATATTTTGTAGCTGTTCTATTTTCTTTATAAACGTTCTCTGAACTATTTATATAAGTCTCTTCCCCCACAACTGCAAAATATTGTAGTTTCTCAAAATCTTTTCCTCCAATCCCTCTATCTTTGCTACAAGCTTTTTCCATTTCTTCATTATTTACATCATAAAAATATAAATATTCTAGCTTTCTTGTCATTCTTCCTATTGCTGAATAATTTCCTATATTACAATTTTTAAAATAAATATAATTTAGTAATGATACATTTTCTACTCCGTCTAGATTATCTAATGTTACGCCATCTAATATTAATTGTTGCAAATTCAAAAGATTATATAAATCTTTCAAAGAATTTATTCCATCTTCTTTTGTTATTGTTAAGTCTTTTGGACCTTTTACTTCGTCTGCGCTCAAAATCCCATCTTTATTTTCTACATTTCCTTTTCCATCATATTTTTCTAATAATTTATATATTTCTGGATTATCTTCTTTTGAAAAAACTTCTCTATTTTTATCGTCATCATCTAACTCATTTTTCCCTATTCCATATATTGAATCTGAACCATTTGAGCAATAATATACTTTTAAATCTTTTGTTACTCCATACACATCATTTAAACTTTGATAATCTGAATAAGTCTTGTTTCCAGCTTCTCCTCCTACTAAACTTTCTCTTATTTCTTTTGGAAGTCCACTTTTATTTATTAAAAATAAAGCATGTCCTTCTGAATCTATTACATATCTTAAAGATCCTATATTTTCATTTGCAGGTATATAAAAATATTCTGAATATAAGTTAGATAAGCCTTCCACTTTACTCTCATATTTATCTAATTCATCATAATTTTCAACATATTTCTCTTGTAAAAACTCCTCTAATATAGCAATTCCATTTTTTACCTTCGCATCCATTGCATTAGAAATTATTCCGATTGTCTCCAATTATTGCGTTTAGAGAGACACCAGCCAAAATAAGCAGTACAATAATAGTCATTTTATTATTTTATGATGAATATCAAAACATAAAAAAAGAGCGACTTATAAATCGCTCTTTAATTATGTATTTTATTTTAATTTTTCTATTTCTTCTTTTGAAAGTCCTGTTATTTCTATTATTGTATCTATATCTATTGATTTATTTAACATTTTTTTAGCTATTTCTATTTTTGAATTATGTTCTCCTTTTTCAAGCCCAGCTTTTTCTCCATCTTCATATGCGTGTCTTTTCATTGACGCTTGATCATGTAAAAACATCTCTCTTCTTAAAGCCATGTCTTGTTCATATTCGTCCATATTTATTTTATCTAATTCTTCCTTAGCTTTTTTGATATTTTCATCTTTTATCTCACTCATATCAATTTCCTCTGGACTTTCTATAAATTTTAGCCAATTCTT
>CANPWV010000012.1 GCA_947585105.1 uncultured Clostridia bacterium | reverse complement strand
TGGGCCTTAAACATGTTCATAGCTTTCAAAAGCATGTCGTGATGTTGATAAGCAAGCTTTCTATCTAAAGCTTTTTCAGCATCATAAAACATAACATCTGTTAAGCCATGACGCGGATTGATGAGCTTCTTATACTCGTCTAAGTCCCCTTCTACGAATATTCCGAAGCACTCTGAAGAACCGCCCCTCGTTCCATTTAGCGATTCATCATTTGTTCCATAGATTCCGATCCTGCATAACTGCTCAATTTGAGAACTTGTTGTTCCTTCGAATTTGATAATAGCCGGCTCTAAACTA
This sequence comes from uncultured Clostridia bacterium, assembly GCA_947585105.1. GTDB lineage: Bacteria > Bacillota > Clostridia > TANB77 > CAG-508 > Scatovivens. The sequence goes on along the minus strand of CANPWV010000012.1, from coordinate 41,237 downwards.
TTGTCTAACAATTTTACTTTCAAGCCAGTTTCTATCTCAAATTTTCGAATGGCGGCTTTTATAGGAGTTTCAAACCTCTCTATTCCTCCGCCAGGAAGAGCAAGAACTCCGGGAAAATCCTTTTTGTAGGTAGGGCGTTTTCCAAGCAAGACATAAGTTTTCCCATCTTTTATATTTTTGACAAGGAAAAGCATATCCACTGTTTGACGGCCTTCGATAAAGTTTATTCCCCTATTATCGCTAGCCGCAATAATCTCTTTGAAAGTATACTGGAACAATATGGGTTTTGTCTCGTCAGGAATGATTTTCTGAATTTTGTCATACTCGCCATTTACGATCATATTTCTTATGTCTGTGGCGTGATATGGAAATTCAGTAGTTTCTTCCGGGTCGATAATTTCCATATTAAAGTCGTCGTCTCTCTCATTCAAGACATTCAGAATTTCCTCTTTATTTCCCGAGCAAAAATGAGTAACTCCAGCCTCTTTACAGGCATCTGTTACTTCTTTTATCCACTCATCAAAAGTAGGAAAATCTGGAATTGGAATGATATCGTACTTTTCGTCCGGTATATTCTCTCTTCTCATGATTGCCCTTAGCATTTTCTCGCGCTCTGTCGTAGAAATGCAGTGTCTGATGTCCCCACCTTGGTAGCAAGAGCCGATCATTATGATCAACTTATCATAATTTCTAGCAAGATCTACCAGAAATTTTTTGTGACCATTATGAACCGGCATCCACCTTCCAATGGCAGCAACTCTTTTTCCTGAGCCTTTAGAATCGGCGCAAATTTGTTGACTGAACTCTGTTGCGTTCATAGTCAAACCTCCTTTATAAAATTTATGTCAACAATTATAACACATTTTATTGATTTTCTCAATACTTTACAAAAATTTTATTTCCTTTATTTATTATAATTCCTTGTGTTGGGGATTGCTCTTTTATTATTGTTTTTTCTTTATCTAAATTTTCGCCTTCTGCTTCTAGTTCTAAGCCAGCTTCTTTTAATATTTTTTCGCCTTCTTTTATTGATAATCCAATTACATTTGGTACACTTACTTCTTCTGGTATAGTTAATTCTTCTTGTTTTCCTTGAACTACATCTAAATATGGAAGAACTTCGCTAAAAATTTGACCTGCTAGTGGCGCCGCAACTCCACCTCCTTGATGTCCTCCCTCGCCTGTTGGATTATAAAGTGTTACAAGTATTGCAACTTCTGGGTCTTCAATTGGTGCTACACCTATAAAAGATGTTACATATTTTCCTGTATTTACTCCATCTTCTGATGTTCCAGTCTTTCCGCCTATTGAATAACCTTGAACTTTGGCGTTTTTTCCTGTTCCTTCATTTACAACTGAGTTCATCATACTTAAAACTGTTTCAGCCGTTTTTTCAGAAATAACTTGATCACCGAATTTTGGCTCTAATTCTGTAATTTCACCTGTTTTTGAATCTATAATTCCTTGAACAAGTCTTGGATAGACATATTTTCCTTTATTTGCAATTGTTGAAACCATTGTAATCATTTGAATTGGCGTTACTTCAAATCTTTGGCCAAATGAAATTGTAGCAAGTTCAACAGGTCCGACTTTTTCCTGTTTTAGAAAAATACTTCCAGCTTCGCCATAAACATCTATTCCAGTTTTTCTTAAAAATCCAAATTTTTCTAAATATTTATAATATTTTTGTACACCTATTTTTTGCCCTAATCCTATAAATACTGGATTACAAGAATTCATTAGAGCTTCCCTTAAAGATTCACTTCCATGTGGTCTATAATATCTCCAACATTTTATCCTAACACCAGCAATTTCAATCCCTCCAGAGCAACAAAACTCTCCTTGATTATCTGGACCTGATACAATTCCTTCTTCTAAAGCGCTAGAAGCGGTTACTAATTTAAAACAAGAACCAGGTTCATAAGTGTCTGAAATTGCTTTATTTCTCCATCTTGCTTGAAGTAAAAGAGTTTTTTCCTTTTTCTCTAATCCATCAGAATTTTCTAACTCATAAGGACTATTTAAATTATAATCAGGATAATTTGCCAAAGCCCAAATATTACCGTTTTTGGGATTCATTAAAATTATAGAAGCACCATCTGTACACTTATTGTCAATACAAGCTTCTTCAATATATTTTTCAACAATTGATTGAATATTCATGTCAATCGTCGTAATTAAGCTATTTCCAGAAATTGGATCTATATATTCTTCGCCATCTGTTCCAACGTCCTCACCTCTAGCATTTTGGGCTCTATCAATATAGCCATCAATTCCTTTTAGAGTTTTTTCATATTTTGCCTCAAGTCCGTCTAAACCTTGATTGTCACTTCCGCAAAACCCAATTACATGTGAAGCAAGACTTCCATAAGGGTAATATCTTTGAGTATCTTCATCAATATTTATTCCAGTTTTTATATTATTTTGTTCCATCCAAATTCTTAATTTATCTGTTAACTCTTTTGGCTTCTTTTTAGCAACATTTACAACAGAGACATTTTGATTTACCTTTTTTAAAACTTCTTCGTACTCAAGAGAAAATATCTCTGACAAGGCTTTTGCGACTTTTTCTTTGTTGTTTTGTGAGATTTTTGCTGGATTAATATTTACAGTATAAACTGTACTACTATTTGCTAAAATATTTCCGTTGCAATCATAGATAATTCCTCTGTTTGCTGGAACTTTTCTACTATTATTTAGCTGTTCTATAGCTTTTTGAGTATATTCTTTTCCTTTTACAAATTGGACATAACCTAGCTTTATCGAAATAATAAGAAAACCAATTATAAAAAGAATTAATTCAATTCTCATTTTCTTCTTCATCTTTAAATTACTACTAATCATAAAAAAATCACCTAATAAATATTATTAGATGATAATTAATTTATGATTTATTTTATTTTTTCTAAAAAAGTAACCCCTGACATAGTTGTCAGGGGTTGTTCTCTCCGTCGTTATGGTTGGTTCTTATACGTATGATTTTTGTAAGGAGAAATGGAAAACTACTAAGGCAATTAAACTTTTGAAAGTTTCCGGCTATCTTGCCTTTTTAAGCTTTACGCTTTTGTTCATCTGCAAAACTCAAGCGTCAGCTTCTTCAGCTTCGGTAGGTTCCTCAGCGGGCGCCGGATTTGTAGCGTCGTCTTCAGTAACCTCCTCGGCCGTTTCGGGTTCGACTTCTTCTTCAGCGGGTTCCTCGACCGGATCAGGATCTTCCTCTTCGGTAGGAACTTCCTCGGTAACTTCGGGTTCAACTTCTTCCACAACGGATTCCTCATCAGGAGCCGACTCGGCTTCTTCAGTAGGAACTTCGTCGGTTACGGGAACATCTTCGACAGTCTCGTCCTCAGGATGTTCCTCGTCGGGCGTTTCTTCGGAGGCAGCAGCCTCTTCGCCGGAATCGCACTCTTCGTTTTCGGGTTCAGTTTCGCAAGTTTCCTCATCTTCGTCTCCGTAATTGCACTCGGAGTCTTTGACGAGAGTCGCCTCGGCGTAGCCGTCATCGTCGCTAACCGTTACAGACATATAGTCCCTATCGGTTTCAACATAGACAGTAACTCCGTCGAGTACAAGAGTTACTTGCCGAACTTTTTTCTCATTAGTCAATGGTATTACCTTCCTTCGATATGAAATTTTGATCAGTCAAAAAATTTCCGGAGAGAACAAAATTTAACTGATACGACAAATATTTTAACACGGTTATTTCTAAAAGTCAACAAAATTTTCATTTTTTGAAAATAAAAAAAAAAACACTTAAACGATTTTTTCGCTTAAATGTTTTTCTAAAAGAAATCTACAATTTTATTAATTATTATTTGAAATAAATTTGGCTTGCTCTCCTCTATAATGCTTTTTCGAGTTATCTCAGTATAATTTTTTGTATCTAAATTAACATAAATAGTCTGTCTACTAGAAAGCTTTTGCATTCCGAGAGTTGAAATTGCTGTTTGCTCAATATTACTTAAATTCAAATTATTTTGAATTTGAACAGCAATTTGACCATTTTCTTTCTGTAATGAAGACACCTCCTTACTCAAAGATTGAACTTTAGAGTAGGATTCTGTTATTTTTACATTTCTATACATTAATATCAAAATGCTTCCTAAAAAAACTAACATTACTATTGCAAAATTTGTTCTAGCCAATCTCGTTTCCTTCAATTTAGCCTGATCTTTCTTCGATTTTGTAGTCTTGGCTTTGTTAGGTTTTTTTGAATTTGCAACTTTCTTTTGAGTTTTTTTAGGAGCTTTTATTTCTGGTTCAAGCTTTCTAGGGCTTGTTCCATATTCATAATCGTAAGTCGCCATCTGGCTTTAAACTCCTTTTTTCTCAAATATTCTTAATTTTGCGCTTTTACTTCTAGAATTTTCTTCTTGTTCTTCTTTACTTGGCAATATTGGCTTTTTAGTAATAACTTTTCCTAAGCTTACCATTCCACACATACAATATGGAAGTCCAGGAGGACATGTACAAACTCCCTCACTCTCCACCATTGCCTTTTTAACGCTTCTATCTTCTAATGAATGAAATGTTATAACACATAATCTTCCATTAGGTTTTAAAGAATCTATTGAATTCTTTATACATTCATATAAAGGTTTTATTTCGTTATTTACTTCTATTCTAATTGCTTGAAATGTTCTCTTGCAAGGATGACCATCTCCTCTTATCGGAACTGATTTTTCGATAATTTGGGCTAACTCTTTTGTTGTTTCAATTGGCTTTATCTCTCTTTCTAAAACTATATTTCTAGCAATTCTTCTAGCGAATTTTTCTTCTCCATACTCAAAAATTATATTTGCTAAATCTTCTTCTGAATAAGAATTTACGACTTTTTTCGCATCTAACTTTTGAGTTTTGTCCATTCTCATATCAAGCTCAGCTTCTCCCATATAGCTAAATCCTCTATTTTTCTCATCTAGCTGATATGAAGAAACGCCTAAATCTAGAAGAATTCCATCGACCTTGTCAATTTCTAATTCTTCTAGTATTTCCTTGATATTATCATGATTATCGTGAATAAACTTTGTATTTGAATAATCTTTTAGCCTTTCTCTAGCAACATTTAAAGCTTCCTCGTCTCTGTCAATTCCAATAAGAAGTCCATCTTTTCCCAATCTTTTAGCAATTTCTAGACTATGGCCAGCTCCACCAAGAGTTCCATCTACATATATTCCATTAGGTTTTATTTCTAGTCCATTTATGCACTCTTCAAGCATAACCGGCTTATGATTAAATTCCAAAGCTATCCTCCAAAAAATAAAGATAGTTTTAAGGCGGATAACATTATTTTGTTCATATTATCCGCCATTTCTCTTTTGTAAAATTTTAAATTTTTTCTTTTGTATCTTAAAATCTTTTGTGTATATATAATTCTGTTGTAAATTATATACTTTATCTTTTGTAAATTACATCATTTGTAATTTATAATAAGTAAGTGTAACTTTGCATAAAGCTTTGTCTTTTGTAAACTTTTTCTTTTGTATCTTAAAATCTTTTGTAATCTGGCACAAATTTTCATTTGCGTGCAGTTAAAAATATTTAACCGCAATATATATAAATTATATACCTAGCATTTCCATCTTTTCCGCTATATCATCAGCAGAAAGGTTATTATTGCAATCTTCCCATTTTTCTTTACTCCAAATTTCAACTCTTGAGTTCATACCAACAATAACAATATCTTTGTTAAATCCAGCAAACTCTCTTAAATTAGAAGAAATTAAAAATCTTCCTTGTTTATCAAGTTCACAATCTATTGCACCAGCAAAGAAAAATCTTGTAAAAGATCTTGCATCTTTATTTGAAATTGGAAGTGTTGAAAGTTTTTCTTCAAATTTTGTCCATTCTTCTTTTGAAAATGCAAATAGGCAACCATCTAAACCTTTCGTTACTATGAACTTATCTCCAATATCATCTCTAAATTTTGATGGCATTATAATTCTACCCTTAACATCTAGAGAATGAGCATATTCACCGATTAGCAAGATGTGTAACCTCCTTTCATTTTCTACCACTTTGTTCCACTTCTCTCCACTTCAATTAAATTTTAATATATAAATTTTATTTTGGCAAGAGTTTTTTATAAAAAAATAAAAAATTTTTTTATTGTATTTATAGTTAATTAATGTTAGAATATTTTTGTATATGAAAGGAGCGCTATTTTATTGAAAAAACTATTTTATTTTTTTGTATTTTTGACTGTAATAATATTTGTTGGTTCAATAAATATTTTTTTGAAAATAAATTCTAATTTAAATCACATAATAGGAATAGATATAAATTTGATTATATATTTAATTACAACTTTGATTTGTATATATACATCAAATAAAATTTTTAAAAAAGCAAATCTTAATAAAGTAAAATATTATAGAAGGGGAATAAAGATAACTTTTGCTAATTCATTTTTTGCAACCTCCATAATATCAATGATTTCAGCTTGCATAACATATGGATTTTTAGAGAAAATTTTAAAAAATTTTAATTTAGGAGCTGGACTTATAAACTATACAATTTTTGCTTCAAAAATTTGGTTTATATCTTCCCCATTTATTGGATTAGAAGTAACAGTTTTTAGATATTTTTATGAAATCGGCTATTTTAAAACACCTATTAAATATTTAATTTGGAAATTAATGTTGTTTTTCATTGTTAGCTTTTTATTTTATCAAGAAAGAAAGCTAAATTGCTTTATTTATTCAAAGGCAATTTGTGATATATTTTTTTTATTTTTATATTCAAAAATTTGCTTTGAAGCTACAATATATATTTAAGGAGAGAAAAATGAGTAAGAAAAATATAATAATTTTAGTTTTGTCTATTATATTGTTAATTATAGCTATTGGAATTTTCGTATTTTTTACGTTTTTTTATAAAGAAAATAACAAAGAAAAAACTGTAACTACGCCTGTACCAAAAGAAAAAAGTTTCTATTTTTACGATATAGATGGAAACAAAATTGACTTAAAAAATTATGAAGGAAAACCTTTAACTATTTTATTTTGGAAATCTGATAGTTCAAAATCTTTTGAAATGATAAAATTAATTGAGAAAAATTATGAAGCTTATAAAGATTCTATAAACTTTTTGGCAATCAATGTAAATGAGCCTGATCTTAACTTAAATCTTATAGAAGATGTAAAAGCTGTAAACTTCAAAATTCCAATGTATTTTGATACTGATTTAATTTTAAAAGAAAAATACAATTATCAAAAACTCCCATCAATTCTTTTCATTGAAGAAGATGGAACAATTGCTAAAGAAATCAACGAAACAATAACAGAAGATACCTTCCTCGCAAATCTTGAACTATTAACTTTAGGAGAATAAAAAATAAAAATTGTAAATGTATCAAACATTTACAATTTTTATTTTTTCCCATCAATTTGGCTTTTTATTTTTGTAGCTTTTTTCTTGATTCTTTGAAGAGCTGTATCTACTGATTTTACTTTGGTGTTCATCTCTTTAGCTATATCATTATAAGATTTTCCTTGTTTATAATGAACTAAAACTTTCTTCTCAAAATCACTTAAATTTTCATCTATTTTTGTTTCCATTTGGCTAAAATATTCTTTATTTGCAATAGTTTCTAATGGATCTTCAACAAGATTTACATCTAAAACTTCCATTGCGTCTGTATCGCCATCTTCGTAAATCGGGCTATTTAAAGAAAAAGCAGAGTTAAGTGGAATGTTCTTCTGACGATTAGCGCTTTTTACAACAGTTATTAACTGTCTTTCAATACACATATTAGCAAAACTCTTAAATGAATTTTGTTTGTCACTGTCATAACTTTGAATTGCTTTATATAAGCCTATCATTCCCTCTTGAATAATATCTTCTTTTTCAATTCCAGCCGCAAAAAATCTACTCGCTTTCATGTTTACTATATTATTATACTTGTCCATGATAAAGTTTATAGCGCCTTCATCTCCAGCTTTAGCAAGAGTTAAAAGCGAATCGTCTGTCATTGTTTGAAATTTATTTGGGTCTAACAAACTTCCTTGCATTCCTTTTTGTTACCTCCATGATGTTTTTCTACCGACATTATATTTGGAAATTCTTGTAATGTCAATGGTTTTAGGGAATATTTTTTAACTTTTTTTAAATTCTTAATATTATATTAACATTTTTGAAATATTATTGAAATATTTTAGGTTTTAGGTTAAAATATTTACTATAAGAAAGGACATTTATATGAAGAAATTTAAGAAAATTATTTTGACAATTTTATTAATTATAATCATTGTAGCTGGAAGTGTTTTCGGTTATACCTTTTTCAAAGGTTATAAAATGTATAAAGATTCAATTAAAGAAGTTAGTATAAAAGACAAATTCTCTGAAATTCAGGATCGAGACGACTTTGTAAATATTGAAGAAGTTCCAGATATTTTTATAAATGCAATAATTTCTGTTGAAGATAAAAGATTTTACAAACATAGAGGTGTTGATCTTCTTTCAATCGGAAGAGCAATTCTTACAGACCTTAAAACTCATGATTTTTCTGAAGGTGGAAGTACAATTACTCAACAAATTGCTAAAAATGAATATTTCACTCAAGAGAAACATATTTCTAGGAAAGTTGCCGAAATCTTTGTAGCAAGAGACATTGAAAAGCTATATACCAAAGACGATATTTTGGAAATATATATAAATACTAATTATTATGGCTACGGATATTACGGAATTTATGATGCTTCTTGGGGTTACTATAATAAAGATCCAAAAGATTTAACAGATTATGAAGCTACTCTTTTGGCTGGAGTTCCAAATGCGCCAAGTGTATATTCACCAAAGGTAAATTTGAATTTAGCTGAAAAAAGGCAAGATACAGTTTTAGAGAAAATGGTTGAAGAAAATTATATTTCAAAAAAAGAAATGAAAGAAATTCAAAGTAATCAAATAACAAAATAGAAAAACGCGACTTAAAAATTTTAAGTCGCGTGAATTTTTTCTTCTAATAATTTATCTTCAAACCAGTCATTTTTTGAACATTCTCCAAATTTGATTGTATGTAGAATTGAATTTGGAAACATATAAATACTATGAGATTTTTTTGGATTTATTATAAAATATTCTCCTTCATTATAATCAGTATATTTTACTTCATTTCCTTGAAGTTCTGAAAGAGTAACTTTTCCGCTTTTGAACTAAATATAATTCTTGTATTTTTTCATGATAATGAGCCTTTTGCCAGCCACCATCAAGACTTTCAGTTCTTATATAGCCACTTTCATCTTTTCCAATCATTCTAAATCTTTTTTCGCCATTGTCCATAATATGGCTTTTAATCTCGATTTCATACTCGCTTAAACTATCTGTTTTTATTTCTTCCATACAATACTCCTCTAACTTTCAGGATTTAAAATCTTTTGTATGTCCTCATCTTTTTGAAGCTCTGAATCAATATATTCTAAACATTTTTTACTTTGTGAAAGAGCGGCTATTGCTACATCTTTGTCTTTTCTAAGTCTTAGGCTAGCGTATTTTAAAATTATCGCTTTTTGGCTAACAGCAGCAATTACCATATCTTTGTCATCTCTTAATTCTTCTGAAGCATAATATAAAACTTGCCCATCAACATGAGCTGCAGCCATCATTACATCTTTGTCAGCTTTTAGTCTATCTGAAGCGTAGCAAGCTGTCCATCCAGCCTGTTTCACAGATTCAAGAAGAACATCTTTGTCATCTTTTAATCTACTTGACGCAAATTCTAGCGCACCTCCGTCGACTTTAACAGCCTCTAACATAATTTCTTTGTCGTCTCTTATTTCATCGTTTGCCCATTCTATCAAAAGTGGATCTGTTTTAACCAATTTTCTATAATATTCTTTATCATTAGTATTTTCTCTAGCTTCTATTACTTCTTTTGGTTCTGGCATAACTCTATTTTAAGCTTCCTTTCCATTATTTTCTTGATTATTTTTCTTTACAATTTCTAATTCATTATTTGAATTTACAACAATTTCAAAACTGTCTTTCTTTTGAATTTCGTCACTAACAATTTTACGACTTACCATTGTTTCAATTTCATCTTGAATTGTTCTCTTAAGTGGTCTTGCACCAAAATTTATATCATATCCTTCTTCTACAATCCAATCTACAACATCATCAGAAACAGTCATCGTAATTTCTTGCTCAGCTAATCTTCCGATTAAACCTTTTAATAATAATTTTACAATTCCGTGTACTTGTTCTTTTTCTAAGGCTTTAAAGAAGATTATTTCGTCTAATCTGTTTAGAAATTCTGGTCTAAATTGTTGCCTTAAATCTACTTTAATTTCTTCTTTTACTTTTTCTTCAATTTTTCCAGTTTTTGAGATACTGTCTAATATTTTTTGAGCTCCCATATTTGAAGTTAAAATAATTATTGTATTTTTAAAATCAACAGTTCTTCCTTGAGAATCTGTAACTCTACCATCATCTAGTATTTGTAAGAAGATATTAAATACATCAGGGTGAGCTTTTTCAACCTCATCAAATAATAAAACTGAATATGGTTTATGACGAACAGCTTCTGTAAGCTGACCACCTTCTTCGTAACCTACATATCCTGGAGGTGCACCAATTAATCTTGTAACACTAAATTTTTCCATATATTCAGACATATCAAATCTTATCATATTTTTCTCGTCATCAAACAAATTTCTAGCAAGTGTTTTAGCAAGTTCAGTCTTACCAACACCAGTAGGTCCTAAGAACAAGAATGATCCTATCGGTCTATTTGGATTAGCAATTCCAGCTTTTGAACGAAGAATTGATTCAGAAACTTTTTTAACAGCCTCATCTTGACCAACAACACTTTCGTGAAGCGTATTTTCCAAGTTTAATAATTTTTCTTTTTCACCTTTTGACATTCTAGTTACAGGAATTCCAGTCCATTTTGAAACAATTTGTTGAATTTCTTCTTCTGTTACTTTGTTTCTTAAAAGAGTTGATTTTCCACCTTGTTCTTTTTCTATCTCTTTTTCTTCTTGTTCTAGAACTTTTTTCAAATTTGGAAGTGTTGAATAACGAAGTTCAGCTACTTTATTTAAATCATATTCACGTTCAGCTTGCTCGATTTCAGCGTTTACTTCATCTATTTTTGCTTTTAATTTCTGAATTCTAGAAATATTTTTCTTTTCAATATCCCACTTTGCTTTTTTAGTTTGAAAAGCTTCTCTTTGCTTTACAAGTTCATCTTGAATCTTCTTCAATCTTACTTGTGAGATTTCCTCTTCTTCACGAGAAAGCGCTGTTTCCTCAACTTCTAATTGCATTATTTTTCTAGAAATTTCATCAAGTTCAACTGGCATTGATTCCATTTCAGTTCTTATCATACTACAAGCTTCATCAATTAAATCTATCGCTTTATCTGGCAAATATCTATCTGTTATATATCTGTTTGAAAGTGTCACAGCAGCAACAATTGCCTGATCTTGAATTTTAACTCCGTGATATATTTCAAATTTTTCTTGGATTCCACGAAGAATAGTAATTGCGTCATCAATAGTAGGCTCTGGAACATTTACTTGTTGAAAACGGCGAGCCAAAGCTGGGTCTTTTTCAATATATTCTCTATATTCATCAACAGTTGTAGCTCCCATACAATGTAGTTCTCCGGCGCGCAAGTTTTGGTTTTAAAAGATTACTTGCATCCATGGCACCATCTGTTTTTCCAGCACCGACCAAATTATGAATTTCATCTATAAATAAAAGAATATCACCATGTGATTTATCTAATTCTTCAACTATTCCTTTAAGTCTTTCCTCAAACTCTCCCCTATATTTTGCGCCAGCAATCAAAAGACCTAAATCTAAAGAAAATATAGTTTTTCCTTTTAAACTTGTAGGAACATCTCCTCTAATTATTCTATGAGCCAAGCCCTCAACAATTGCTGTTTTTCCGAACACCGAGGCTCACCAATTAAAACTGGATTATTTTTTGTTTTTCTAGTTAATATTCTAATAACATTTCTAATTTCATCATCTCTTCCGAATAACTGGTTCTAACTTATTTTCTTTAGCAAGTTCCGTTAAATTTTTTCCAAATTTTGAAAGAATATCTAAATCAGGCTCGTCATCATCTGAATCTAAATTAGCTTTATTACTGTTGACATCTTTCAAAGCCATTAAAAATTTATGTTTTGTAATTTGGAAATATTTCATGATCTTTTTTAAATTTTCTGGAGCATAATCTAAAACTCCTAGAAATAAGTGTTCTGTAGCAATATATCCATCTTTCATAGTTTGACTAGCTTTTTCAGCATCATCTAAAACTTGCTCTACATCTCTTGAAAATCTTATTCCACCATTTTGACTATTTTGTGGTATTTTATTTAATTCTTCTGAAATAAATTCTTTGAACTTTTCAACCTCAACATCCATTTTAGTTAATAATTGATAGATAATATTATCTTTTTTCTCAAGCATAATATAAACTAAATGATATGATGTGATTTCTTGATTTTGATTTTGAATTGCAAGTGTACTAGAACCAGTAAGTATATCTCTAGCAGAATCTGTAAAATTAGAAATATCCATAACTATATTTTCCTTTCTTTTGCATCAAAAATTAACAAAATAATTATATATTAAATTGCAACTTATTACAAGAAAATTTTAAATAAAATTCTTTTAAATTTATGTAAATCTTTTATTGTTTTTTATATTGTTGTATGCTAAAATTTTTACTGGAAATAATAAAAATATAAAAACAAATTTTAAGGAGGACATCTATGGAAATTAAAGAATGGGAAGGTTTTGAGGCTGGTAATTGGACAGAAGAAATCGATGTAAGAGATTTCATACAAAAAAATTATACACCTTATGAAGGTGATGGTTCTTTCTTAGCTGGCCCAACAGATAAAACAAAAAAACTTTGGAATAAAGTATTAGAGCTTTATAAAAAAGAAAAAGAAAATGGCGGAGTTTTAGATATATCATGTGATATAGCTTCAACAATTTCTAGCCATGACGCTGGTTATATAGACAAAGATTTAGAAGAAATAGTAGGACTTCAAACAGACAAGCCTTTAAAAAGAGCAATTATGCCTGAAGGTGGAATTAGAATTGTTGAGAAATCTTGCGAAGCTTACAATAGAAAAGTTTCTGACAAAATCGAAGATATTTATCACAATTATAGAAGAACACATAATGATGGAGTTTTTTCAGCTTACACTCCTGAAATAAGAGCTGCTAGAAGCTCTCACCTAATTACAGGACTTCCAGATGGATATGGTCGTGGAAGAATTATTGGAGACTATCGAAGAGTTGCTCTTTATGGTATTGACAGATTAATCGAAGATAAGAAAAATCAATTTGCTGATGCCACAAGTGAATGTTTAACAGAAGAGCTTATTCGTGAAAGAGAAGAAATTCATGACCAAATTTCAGCTTTAGAAGAATTAAAAGTTATGGCAAACAAATATGGATTTGATATTTCAAGACCTGCTAAAAACGCAAAAGAAGCTATTCAATGGTTATATTTTGGCTATCTAGGAGCTATAAAACAACAAAATGGCGCTGCTATGAGTTTAGGAAGAACTTCTACTTTTATTGATATTTATATTGAAAGAGATTTAAAATCAGGAGTTTTAACTGAAGAATCAGCTCAAGAATTGATGGATCATTTTGTTATGAAATTAAGAATGGTTAGATTTTTGAGAACACCTGAATATGACGAATTATTTAGTGGTGATCCAGTATGGGTTACTGAAAGTATTGGTGGAATGGGAATTGACGGTAGAACTTTAGTTACTAAAAATTCATTTAGAGTTTTAAACACTTTAAATAATTTAGGACCAGCTCCAGAGCCTAATTTAACTGTTCTTTGGTCAACTCGTTTTCCTAAAGCTTTCAAAGATTTTTGTTCAAAAATGAGTATTAAAACAAGCGCTATTCAATATGAAAATGACGATTTAATGAGATCATATTGGGGCGATGATTATGGAATCGCTTGTTGTGTATCAGCTATGAAAATTGGAAAGCAAATGCAATTTTTCGGTGCAAGAGCAAATTTAGCTAAAACTCTTACTTACGCTATAAATGGTGGTCGTGACGAAGTTACTGGAAAACAAGTAACTCCTAAATTTGCACCAATCACTTCTGAATATTTAGATTATGACGAGGTTTGGGAAAGATTTGACCAAATGATGGAATATGTAGCTAGAACTTATATGAACGCGTTAAATATAATTCATTATATGCATGACAAATATGCTTACGAAAGTTTAGAGATGGCTTTACATGACAGAAATATAGTAAGAACAATGGCTTGTGGAATCGCCGGAATTTCAGTTGTAGCTGACAGTTTCTCAGCTATGAAATACGCAAAAGTAAAAGTTATAAGAGACGAAACTGGCTTAGCTGTTGACTATGAAGTTGAAGGTGATTATCCAAAATATGGAAATGATGATGACAGAGTTGATTCAATTGCTGTTGAAATTGAAAAAACATTTATGAGTAAATTAAAAAGATTGCCAACATACAAAAACGCTAAACCTACAATGTCAATACTAACAATTACTTCAAATGTTGTTTATGGAAAAGCTACTGGAAGCACTCCTGATGGAAGAAAAGCTGGAGAGCCTTTTGGACCAGGAGCAAACCCAATGCACGGAAGAGATACACATGGTGCAATAGCTGTATTAAACACTATGACAAAGCTTCCATATAAATACGCGGAAGATGGAATTTCATACACTTTTGCTATAACGCCAAATACTCTTGGACACACAAAAGAAGAACAAATAAATAATTTAACAGGCTTACTTGACGGCTATTTTGTTCAGCTTCCACACCATATTAATGTAAATGTATTTAACAGAGAGCTTTTATTAGACGCGATGGATCACCCTGAAAAATATCCTCAACTTACTATCAGAGTTTCAGGCTACGCCGTTAACTTTGTTAAACTCACTCGCGAACAACAATTAGATGTAATAAACCGTACAATCCACGAGAGATTTTAATTTAAAATCAAAAAATATATATGTTTGAACAGGCGACCGCTGTGGGGACCGCCGAGTTTACAAGATATTGATTTTAAGGATTTTAGACTTCAAATCATTAAAGTCAAATAGCTTGTACGAAGGTGGGAGGAGCCGTGAAAACATTATATATTTTTTGATTTACATATATTAAACTTGAAAGGGTAAAAAATGGACTTAAAATTACATTCAACTGAGAGTTTGGGAACTTTGGACGGACCAGGGATTCGCTTCGTAATATTTTTACAAGGCTGTCCTTTAAGATGTAAGTATTGTCATAATAGAGATACTTGGGATGTAAACTCTCGGTGAAAACGTCACAATAGACGAACTAATTAAAAAAATAAATCATTCAAAGCCATTTATAAAAGCTTCAAATGGCGGTGTAACTGTATCAGGCGGAGAGCCTCTTTTGCAATCTAAGCAAGTTACAGAACTTTTTAAAGAGCTTAGGAAAATTAATATTCATACTTGTTTAGATACAGCTGGAAGTTTGCCTGTAACAGAAGATATAAAAGAATTATTAAAATATACTGATTTAGTTTTGTTAGATATAAAACATATAAATAATGAAAAATCTATTGATTTAGTAGGAGCTCCAAATTCTAATAATCTAAACTTTGCTAAATATTTAAGTGATAATAATATTCCTATGTGGATTAGACAAGTAATAGTTCCTGGATTTACAGACGACGAAAAAGATTTAATCGAACTTAAGAAATTTATTTCAACGCTTAAATCAGTAGAAAAAGTTGAGCTTTTGCCATATCATGATTTGGGAAAATATAAATGGGAAACTTTGAAAATTCCTTATCCTTTAGAAAACGTAAGAACAGCAAATAACGAAGATATTGAAAAAGCTAAAAAAATTTTGGAAATATAATAAAACAAGTCCTAGAAATTAGGACTTGTTTTTATATATTTAAAATAGGAGATTTGTTAAATGATAATTAAAAAAAGATTACATTCCGAGTTCTCGGAAGTTTTATAACCTCTTCAATAATTTCAGGTTCTTCATAAACCGTCTCTATTATTGGATCTGGTTTTTCATAAACAGTTACAACTTCAGGTTCTAACTCTTCTTCAATAACAATAACTTCCGGATCTTTAGGAATTCTTGAATTTTTAACAAAAATATCTACCATTGTATTATCTAATAGATATATTTCATATAATTTTGAGCTAAAGTTATAACCCTCTACTGTTTTGATTTCTTTTAAATAATATTTTCTGTTCACACTTGGGTATTCTTTACTTATAGCTTCGCCTTTTTCATCTGTTTCTAATGTTTCAAGCAAATTCATATCTTCATCATATAATTCAAATTGAACACCAGCTAACCTTATTTTACTATTTTCCAAATCTTGTTTAATGATTCTGAAAAATCCTTTTATTATATCGTTTTCAACAGTTACTTCTGACTGTTCATTATATCTTACTTCTACTTCAAACTCTTTTGTATTTATTTTATATTCTTCTCTTGTCTTTGTTTCTTTTAGAGTATATTTTCCAGGAAACAAATTCTCAAATATAATTTCACCTTTTTCATTTGTTGTTCCTTCTAAAGCCTCTTCTTGCCCATCTTTTCTTAATTCAAAAGTAACTCCGCTTATAGGCTCTTTGGTTTCACTATCTACTTTTAAAACTTTTACTTTTCCTGTGTTTACTGAAGCTTTGAAATTTACAGTTGCTAATTCATCTCCAAATTCATCAAATGTAACAACATAATTTTGCTTACTAGAATCTTTAGAATCACCAAAAAATACTGGATAATTTTTAACTTTTCCCACAATATTAAAATTTCCATTTATTTCTTTGTTCAATCCACTTTTTGGAATTAAAATTCTAAACTTTTCCCCAGCTTCAAACACATTTTGTGGACTATTACTTAGATTTGAAATAATCGTTCCTTCTGGAAAACCTGTAACATCTTTTACTTCATAGCTTTTCTCGTCTAAAATTGAAACAACTTCATAATCTTGTGAATAATAATTTCCATTTTCAACAAATTCACCAACTTTATTTACAGAAATTGTTCCTTCTTGTTTGTGAATATTAGTATCTTTAGCAACTGTATTTACCAAATAATCTAAAGCGTTGTATGTATTTACTGTAATCTGGTTTCTATCATCTTTTGTGTACATTCCAAAATAAGAATTAAATGTAACACAATAAATAGCAATTTTCGTAACCATATAAGCATCATCTGGATCAAGTTCTATTCCGTTAAAATTTGTAGTATATGGATAACCATGTGTTACTATTCTCCAAACTTCTTCATTATCAATATATTTGGAAATGTCAACATCATATTCTCCTTCTTCAGCACCATCATTATTTACATTTAAACAATAAGCTGGATAAAACTTTCCATTATCATTGTAGCCTACAATTGAGCATTTTACACTACTTGTACTTCCATCTTTTTTTGTATACAATAAATGACCTGTAACAGTTCTACCAGTAAAAGTAATGTGTTTATTTCCTTCTAATTCTAAAGCAAAAGCAAATGGACTGAAAACTTGAAAAATTGTAATTAATAAAATTATTGAAACTAATAATTTCTTTATCATATATTCCTCCTTGTCTATTCTTCTACTAACAAACCTTGAACACATAACCTATATTCAGGTCTATTTTCGACACATGTAATTAGAGTTATTCTGTCATCTTCTGTATCTTCTAACATCGACCAATCTGTTTCATAAATAATAATACTATCAGTGACTTTATATTTATATTTCTTTTCATCAACAAAATAAAATATAAAATCGCCTTTTTCTAATTCTTTTATTCTAGCAAAATAATTAACATTATAACCCCTATTGTGACCAGCTAGACCACAATTCCCACTTCTTCTAGAAGTATTTTCAAAATGACCAATAGATCTATTTAAAATTTCATCTTCTGTTCCTTCTTCAATTGGCGCAAGAAGATCTATTTCCGGGATCTCAATATACCAATCATATTCTTTAGTTAAAAAGTCATTACTTGTTTTATTCTTTTCCCAATTTAATTTATTTTCTTCTTTTAAAAAAGTAGAAATATTTTGTTTTTTTTCCGATCCATTTTTATTTTTCAAAATCTTTAATTTATCCAAATTAAAATTCCAAATAAATACCAATATTATACTAGTGGTGATACTTATAATATTTATCCATTTTTTACTAAATTTTAAATAAACCTTAGGTCACCTCCCTTTTTATTTAATTTTTAAAAATTGATTATTTTGGCTAGAAATTAGCCAGAGAAAAATGATTTAAAAATAAATTGAAAAGTATTACTAATTTGCAACTACTTTCTTTTGCAAATATAATAATACTTTTCTTTCAATTTGTCAAGTGTTTTTTTAAAATTTATGAAGCATTTTTTAATTCTAGTCGAATTTTGTCTCCGAATCATCGCTATAAACTCTGAATTTGTAGGCTTTCCTTTATTTGCGTTTACAGTATAACCAAATATATTTTCAATAGTATTTATCTCTCCTCTATTCCAAGCAACTTCAATTGCATGACGAATAGCGCGCTCTACCCTACTTGGAGTGGTCTTATGTTTTTTAGCTAAATCTGGATAAAGCTGTTTTGTTATTTGATTTAAAACATCCATATCTTCAACAACCATAATGATTCCATCTCTTAAATACTGGTAACCCTTAATATGAGCTGGTACTCCAACTTCATGAATTAAATTTGTAACTAAAGCTTCTAAATTATCTTCTTTTGACTTTGGATTAGAAATATTTATATAATTTGCTTTTGATCCATTATCTTTTACTATAAAATTATTTGTTGGAAATCTTGTAATATTTTTTAAATCTCTAATTCTTTTTACTAGGACATCAAGCTCAAATGGTTTTACCATGTAATACTGAGCTCCTATTGACAAAGCTCTTTTTGTTATAGTATCTTGTCCAACAGCTGAAAGCATTATACAAATTGGCATATTTCCCAAGTTTACTAATTTTTCTAAAACTCCTATTCCATCTAAATGTGGCATTATAACATCTAATAATACAACATCTGGCTTCATTTCTGTAATTTTGTCAAAAGCTTCTATTCCATCTTTTGCTGTAGCTATAACCTCCATATCTTCCTGTTCCTTCAAAAAATCAACAAATGTTGATACAAACTCTGAATTATCGTCTGCAATAATAATCTTAATTTTTTCCATAACCCTCTCCTTTTCTATTACTTTTTATCTTTTGTGATACTTTCTCGTATCTACATATTAAATTATAATAAATATGACATATTTTTGCAAGTATTTTTACGCGCTTTTATTCGACAAAAAAATAAAGAGTTTAAAATTCTCTTTATTTTTCAATTATTTTGACAATCTAATTATTTCTTCTTTTAATTTTTCAGTAGCAATTTCTTCAACTTCTTTAATGTCTTTTTCCTTTAATAATTCTGAAAAATCAAGTGGTTCTCCAAAAGTAATTGTAATTTTATGAAACGGCTTTGGTTCCCCTTTTAAGCCTATTGGAACAATTTTTGAGCCTGTTTTTAAACTCATATATGTAGCGCCATTTTTCATTTCTCCATTATTTTTAGCCATTCCATTTCTAGTTCCTTCTGGGAAGATTCCTATACATCCGCCATTTTTAAGCTCTTTTAACGCTTCTTTTAATGGACCAATATCTTTTGAATCTCTTTTAACATAAATTGCCTCAAACATGTAACATAGATATCTAAATATTAAGTTTTTCTTCAACTCTTCTTTAGCTATAAATCTCATTTTTCTAGGACTAGCAATAACCATCATCGGTGGATCTAAGTTACTTCTATGATTTCCACAAAAAAGTAGTGAGCCTTCTTTGGGAACATTTTCTTTTCCAACAACTTTATATCTATAAACAATTTTACAAAAAAGTTGAATAAAAAATCTTACAATAATTCTATTTATAGCCTTAAATATCTTTTTAACTTTTTCCATATTAAACCTCTTGACTCATTTTATCTTTTATTATCATTTCAATTTTTTCTACAACTTCTGGAATTGTCATATTTGTTGAATCTACTAAAATTGCATCTTCGGCTTGTTTCAATGGGGCAACTTTACTAGTTTTGTCATTATTGTCTCTAAATATTATATTACTCAAAATCTCTTCAAAAGGTATATCTATTCCCTTTTCTTGATTTTGCTTTAATCTTCTTTTGGCTCTTTCTTCTGGAGTTGCGTCTAAATAAATTTTCACATCTGCATTTGGAAATACGTTTGTTCCAATATCTCTTCCCTCCATTATGATTTTCTTGCCATCAGCAATTTTTCTTAGCAAATCTGTAACATTTTCTCTTATTTCTATTACATGTGAAACTTGAGAAACTAAGTCATTTACGGCTTTTTCTCTTATTTCTTTAGTAACGTTTTCTCCATCTAGTAAAACTATATCTTGGTCTTGAACTTTTTCAAACTCAATATTTATATTATCTAACATTACTTTAATTTTTTCTTTATCATCTAAGCTAATATTATTTCTTATCATATATAAAGTAATAGACCTATACATAGCGCCTGTATCGACACATACAAGTCCCATATTTTTAGCAATAATTTTTGTAATCGTTCCTTTTCCACTACCAGCTGGTCCATCTATAGCTACAACAAAAGACATAATTTCCTCCTATTTCTTTTCTTCAAAATGAATACTTTTTATTAATATTTCCATTTTTAAAACATTCATTGCTGTTAATTTTTCAATTTCTTTCTTCACTCTGGATTTTACAATTTCAGTAAGCTCTAAAATATTATAACCAAAATTTATAATAAGTTCTAAATAAATATATATTCCATCACCATATCCGCCTTCTTGCTTACGAATAATGGCTCTATGTAATTTATAAATTCCTTTAACTTTTTCTAAAACAATTTCAATTATTTGTTTTATAGCTGTATCTGATATTGTAAAATTCCCCATATAGCTAAAAGCAGGTCTAATCAAAGATTTTTCAGCAATATAAGGATCATTTCCGCTTCCAGTAGATTTAAATATTTGAAGTGGATCTAAAAGATAACCAGAAAAATCTTTTTTAATTTCAAAAGTTGGAACAGGAATAACGTGTTTTCCTTGAGTAACTCTGATTCTTCTAGCTGTTTCCATTTCTTCTTCTGTTGCAACATCTTCTATATAAATAGTTTCTAAAATCTCTGGTAATCCTAAATTATTAGCGATTTTTTGAACCATTCCATCAGATGTTCCAAGAATTAATATACTTTTTGGACGTTTTTTTCTAAAAACTTCTTGAATTTCTTTTCTTTTATTTTCATCTTGGAAGAGCGCATTTTTTACAGTTTCAATTTTAGTAGGAGCTTTTTTTGCTGAAATTCCAGCAACAACCTCATTTCCATGAATTAAAAGTCCATCGTCAATTATATATTCAATATCTCTTGAATTTGCTACCATTTGAGCTCTGTAACTTTTTCCAGTTCCTGAAGGTCCAACAAAAGCGTATACTTTAATTTTATCCTGAATTTTCTCGGTAATCTTTTCATTTACAATATTTCCAATGTTTCCAATATTATCAAGTAAAGACATTAAAAATCTCCTTCGAATAATTTAGAATTATTATATCACTGGCAATTTATTTTTTCAAGATTAATATTCGATTGTAACTTCAAAATTAAATTCAGCTACTTCAGATTTTATGGGAATATCTTTATCATTTAAATTTGTATTAACTAAATAATATGCTTTAATTCCTGTTCTAAACGAAACTATAATCGCTATTATTAAGACAATTATTAAGAAAATCATATATATTTTATTTATCAATCTCATTTTTGTTTTTTTCTTTTTCTCTTCTTTCATCTTCTCCATCTCTTTTTCTAGTTTTTTTAATATACCAATAAATATTTATAAAAATAATAAATACAGTAAAACCAATAAATACATATTTTAAATATTTAACAACAAAATTTCCCCAAAAAAGCGAATGAAAAATTACTTTTCCAATTATTTTTGAACTTGAAATTTCATTATCTAATTCATTATTTCTATCACCTTTCGTAATTAAACTATTACCATCTTTACTGATTATTCTATGTGTTACAAAATAATTATCATCTTCTTCATAAGTAATAATATCTCCGAACATTGTAATTATTACTATCTTTTACAATAATCAAAGAGCCTGTATCTATCTCTGGTTCCATACTTCCAGTTAAAACTACTAAAAATCCATAGCCAAATACTTTTGTAATTTTGTCTTTTCTAATATATTTCGAATATGTCACATATAATAAAATTAATATTAGAAAAATAACAAGTAATGTTTGTAAAAATTTCTTCATATTCTCTCCTCTTTCATATAGCTCTCTAATAAAAAATTTACTACTAAATTTCTTACTAGAAAGCTATATATAGCTTTCTAGTAATCATTTTTCTCAAATTCAATTCTAGGTAAATAACAACTTATTAATCTTTAACTTATAATTTTAATTTAATCATTCGTGAATTGGAATTTTTCTTAAACCTAGAATCTAATATTATTATTTTGCTTGTTTTCCAATAATGTTTATTGAAAAACTATAATTTTCAATAGAGCTATCTTTAGTATCTACATCATCTTGTAATACGCCATCTTTTCTTGTTTCATAAGGCCATTCCCAATGAACATTAATAACTTTTGGTGAACTGTTTTCACTTTTTAAAATTGTTCCACTCATATTTGATCTTTGATTAGAACCGTCCACTTTTAACATTTCTGATAGAGAATAATATTTTATTAAGCCTTGTGAATCTCTACTATTAGTTAAATCTTCACAAGTAAAATATAAGTTTGTTGGTTTCTTACCTTCTTCATTTTCAAAAACAACGTCATAATCTACGTCAACTTCTGATCCGCTAGCATCAATTACAATTTTGAAATCACCGCTTGTTCCAGGAGCGATTTTTCCAGTTTTTACTGATGACTTGCTTACAGTATCAGCTAAATTAATTTGTTTTGTTTTCATATTACTTGAATTAGAAATCGAACCATCAAAACTCCATGTTGCAGTAGATGTTAAGCCTTTTATCTTGCTTGAAGATGTATATTTAGAATATGTATAACCTAAAGCAATAGCTAAAAGAAAAATTGCAGCAACTAAGCAAAGTGGCAAAATTATTTTTCGTTTTTTCATTTTCTCACCTCCCTTTTACTTTAAACAGCTAAATGCCTAAGGCCTGTTTATTTTAAGTAAAACCAGCGGGGGCAAAGTATTTTACTTTAATTTACAAAACGATCTTTAAGCTAAATTTTATTTACAATATTTTGGAGACTTTAATTTTCTGATAAGAAAATTTTTTAGAAATAAAAATTTTATACAAGCCCTAAGGCATTTAACATGGACTTATATTAGCACGTTTTTTATAATTTGTAAAGACTTTTTTAAAAACTTTTTTAAAATATTTTTGCAATAATTTATGAAAGCTTACAAAATAAAAGAAAATAGAACTTTTAAAAAATTCTATTTTCTTAATCTTTATTCTTCAACTAATTTTTTTAACTTTTCATCAAGCTCGGGAAATTCCTTTTTCAAAATTATTGGATGATTTCCACTATTTAAAAAACAATGTCTACTTTCTCCTGTGGCTACTATTTCACCAGTTTCAAGGTTTTTCATAATATATTTAAAAATTAATTTTACACCTTTAAACTCTTTTACTTTAACTTCGATTTCCACATTTTCTTCAAACTTTGTGGATACCTTATAATCACATTCCACTCCAACAACAGGAGAAATTATTCCTTCATCTTCTAGCTTTTTATAACTATATCCGAACTTTCTCAAAAAAATCTACTCTGGCTTCCTCCATCCATCTAATATAGTTAGAATGATGAGTAATTCCCATTTTATCTGTTTCATAGTATTGAACTTTATGAATATATTTTTCCATCTTTCCTCCTAAAAGCTTTCTGATACATTTTTTCCAACTTCTTCTATTACGTCATTTGCCATACTTCCTAAAATCTTGCTATCTTTTAATTTCATAACTTGATCTATAATTTTTTCATAATCTTGTGTAGTCATATTTTTTCCATTAGTAACTTTATAAATATCAGATGTAGTTCTTACAATTCCAGAGATTATTTTTGCTTCTGATCTTATATCTTCTTCTGATAATTTTGTTACATCAACATTTGAAGAATAGTCATCATCTAAATCAAAACCTATATAATCAAAGGCTGTTCCTAAGCCATATTCAAAGAATATAGGAATTAATTTTGCAAAATCTTTATTTTTATATAAAGTTATAAATATATCTCCAACCGTTTCTTCATCTGAAAACATCTCAATAGTGTTTTTTTCATCTAATCCATTTGGCGCGTAAGTGTTAATAATTTGATAAACATCTGATAATGTTCTAATATCGTCTTTTACATTTTTGTTATTCCAATTTTCTATAATTTCTAATGATTTTGTATATAATTTTCCTTCTCTTCCATTTGGAATATCAATTTTTACTCCCAGATATTCTTCTCCATTTTTCCAATTTTTAGCAGCATTTGAACCAGTTTCAGCCACTATTGTAGGCAAAAAATACGCTTTATCTATCCAATTACTTATACGATCAATTCTAAGTTCTTCTCCTTCACCAACAGCTATCAACTCATAAAAAGTCTTTAAAGTATAGTCAATCTCATTACTTGCTTTTATATCATTATCATTATTTGGAATCTCTGTTAATTTATCAAAATAAATATCTGAAACAAATGGAGTTGCCTTGGCTTTTGAATTATCAGTAACTCCTACAACTTTATTATAGAAAAGTCCAAAAGGAGTAACTAACACTACAAATGTTATAACTACTGAAAGTATAGTTGTAACAACTATTCCTGGCTTGCTCACAAAATCTTTTAACTTACTTTCTTTTTCATCTATTTGATGATAAATAACTGTGTGTTTTATAATAAACATTATTAATGACATCAAAAAATATATCAAATAAAATATCATTATACTAATTGTTATACTTCCTATAAAAGTAACAAGCTCTTTTACAGCTGATAAACTTCCTATATTATAGCCAAATTGTTCTCCAATAACCTCAATTACTAGCTTTCCACCTTTTATTGCGTTTTTATGAACTATAAATCTAGCTAAGCCAAATGAAACAACTATATTTATAACATTCAAAACAAGTGAAATTAAACTTCTTCCAAATTTTTTATTTATTCTAAGTAAAACTAATACTACAGAAAATATTATAAATAAAATCCAAACTATCATTTTAATATATACCTTCCATTTTTTCTTATCAAATAATATCAAAAACATTTTAAAATTTCAATAATTTTTACATGCAAATTTTATAAATTATTTCTTTATATTGTTCAACTAATTTTCTATAACTATTTACTGAAATATGCTCATTAACCTCGTGAGCAGTAATAGGTCCAACTCCTAGAATCATCCTTTGTTTGCAATTTTTAATCATACTTGCTTCTGTTATAAAATTAGTAGTTTTTGTATCTCCTAGAAATTCTATTTTATCGTAAAATGGCTCAACACTATTTATTATATTAACATCAGCGCTATATTTTTCAGCCAATTTGTTAATCTTTTCGTTTATTTTATTAACATGATCTTTATTTGCAATTCTAAAATCTATTGCAACATCACAACTAGCTGAAACTGAATTTACAGCGCTTCCACCATTTATAATTCCAACATTCATTGTAGTATAAGGAATTTCATACATATCAATTATTTCATTTTTTATATCATTTTCATAAAACTCATTTAATTCATATAAAAATTTTACAGAATTCATATTTGCGCTAATTCCCTTAAGAGGGTTACTTGAGTGAGCCTTAAGTCCTTTGAAATTTATTTTATATTCTAAAACTCCTTTGCTTCCAGTTAAAATCTCATTATCTGTTGGCTCCCCAAAAATCATTACTTTTGGGAAAATTTCATTGTTTTCAACCAATTCATAAATTCCAGAAAAGCCAATTTCTTCGTCAAAAGTAAAATAAGCTTTGATTCCTGATTTTAAATTTTTCAAATCAATTTGTGATATAGTGTCCAAAAAGCCTGAAATTCCGCCTTTCATATCACAGGAACCTAATCCATATAACAAATCATTTTTCCTAGTAAGATCAAAAGGATTTTTAAATTCACTAATATATTCTACAGTATCTGTATGACCTAAAAATCCCAATTCTTGACTATCTCCAAAAGACATCACCAAATTTTTTGTTTTACTTTCTGTCTTAAATCCAAATTTTTTCAAATAATTTTCAATATAATCAATAATTTCTTGGTTTTGATTATCTTTTATTGTATTAAATCCTACTAAATTTTTTAAAACTTCAAATTCTTCCATATTAACCTCTTATGAAATTTGTTATAATTTTTCCTTCTTTTTCTGGCAAACCATATTTTTCTTTTCCAAGCTCAATACTTCTCATTAAAAATGTCATGTTTTTAGCTAAAACTCTAATTGTTTGTAAACCTTCCTCGTCGCCCTTTGCCTCTCCTGGAGCTCTTCCATGAACACTATTCCAATACATACTTGAAGCTATTGGCATATTTGAAATAGTAAAATATTTATTTAATTCGTCAAATGTAGAAGATAAGCCTCCTCTTCTAGCAACAACTACGCTTGCGCCGACCTTCATTGTTTTATCAAAATGCGAACTATAAAATAATCTATCTAAAAATGAAATTAGTGTACCATTTGCAGAAGCGTAATAAACAGGACTAGCAACCACCAATCCATCGGCTTTTTCAAATTTCTGATTTACTTCATTTACTAAGTCGTCAAAAGTACACTCTCCGTGTTTTGAACAATAGCCACAAGCTATACAGCCTCTTATATCTTTGTTTCCAACTTGAATAATTTCTGTTTCTACATCATTTTCATTAAAAACTTTTTCCATCTCTGACAAAACATAAGATGTATTTCCATTAACTCTTGGTGAGCCATTAATTATTAAAACTTTCATAAGACCTCCCGTTTAATTAAATTTAGTTAAATTATATCATATTTTAAGCTAAAAGCAATAAAAAATATTAGTATATAATATTTATATTCTCATTTTTAGTTACAAATTCATACCTTCCATATAAACCATCATTAAATCTCTAATAAAATCTACTTTTTTGTTTTCGTCTCTTAAGACTGCTGATGGGTGCCATGTTGGCAAATATTTAATATCTTTTTTTACAAACCATTTTCCTCGACTAGCTGTTATTTTATATTCTTTTCCTAAAATATTTTGAAGAGCTACACTTCCTAGTAAAACAATGATTTTAGGCTTTACAAGAATTACTTGATTTCTCAAATAGTCTAAACAAGCTGTGGCCTCGTCATCTTCAGGGTTTCGATTGTTTGGTGGTCTACATTTTACAATGTTTGCAATATATACTTCTTTTCTATCAATTCCAATATATTCAAAAGCTTTATTCATAAGTTGTCCCGCTTTTCCAACAAAAGGCTCTCCTTGCTCATCTTCGTCTTGACCGTGGACCTTCACCTATAAACATTATTTTAGCTTTTTTGTTTCCAACTCCAAAAACAATATTTTTTCTTCCGAGAGCAAAGCTTACATTTTTCGCAATCTTTAATACTATTTTCTAAATCTTTCCAATTATCGTACATTTCTTTTCCCACCTATCAAAAAAGTATAGAAATCCTAAAATCTCTATACTTTTATCTTTTGATTTACTCTTCTTCAATTTGTTTTAATCTTAAGTATCCTAGTTCTTCCCAAGTGTTGTAAGCCAAATTTAATTTAAATAAAACTATTGGTTTAGCTCCAGCACGGTTTTTATCTACAACACAAGCGTAATGTCTTACATCTACATCTCTTGACTTTTCAATATCATGGCAAACGTCAAATGTCTCTGTATCAGAATATTCGTATTTATTTAAGCTTTGATTACTAATTTGTTTTAGTAAACAAAGAGTATCTAAAACCTCTTTAACAGTACGACTAGCGCTCATATCGTTAATAGTTAAATTAACTGGTAAAGTATTGCTCTCTAATAATTGAAGTGATGAACCAATAAATATTTTAAATTTTTGAGCAATATTTGAAAGAACTGTAGCCGTTTTTTTAACTTCATCACCATTACCAATATTGTCAATATCTGTTTTTAATGTATCATAAAAAACATATTCTATTTTTTCTTTATAATAATAATTCAAAATAATTTTTCTCAAGTCTTCATTTGAGTGTTCCGTAACATGTATAAAAGAAATTGTATTTTTCATTTGATCTGAAAGCCAATCTGTTACAGCTATAACTTGCTGAAATTCTAAAGAATCTTCATATAATCTATCTACAAATTGTTCGTTTGTCTCTTTTTCACCTTGAATCAAAAATCCATTTTCGTCAACAGGCGCTTTTTTAGGATCATCAGGCTTGAACTTTAACTCTAAAAGCTCTCCCTCATTTTTTCTAATTTTTTGTTTATGAAGTTTTTGAATCTCTGGATCATTGATAACCGTAGTGATTAAGCAAAGTCTCATTTTTTCTTCGCTCATCTCATTTGAAATGATTAAGACTTTTTTCTTCTCGATAAAAGCAAGTCTAGCAACAATATTTATTGTAAATCTACTCTTACCAGCGTTTGATGGCATAGCGTAAGCCATTGTCTCGCCTTTTCTTAATCCTTTGAAAACTTTTGTCAAAATTGGGAATGGTAAACTTGCGCCAGTAGTTAAGTTATTATCTCTTGAAAGCAAGCAGTTTGTAGCGTCTTCATTCAAAATTGATTGACTTAAGCCAGCTGTAACACCGATTTGCTCAATTGCGCTTAAAACCTCTTCTACGCTCATTTCTCCATATAATTCGTATCTTGTAATTTCCAAAATTTTATCACGAATTTTTTTGGTAGCAGCGACAACATAATGTTTTTTTAGAATAAATAATTTTCTAAGTTCTGTGTAAATATATTCAATATTATAGTTCTTTTGCCCTATAACATTTTTTATCTCCTGTTTTCTAGCGTAAGTGTTTGGTCTATCTCTTGGAATATTATAATTTTCTTTAGCAATAGCTGGCGCGTACTTTTCAGCCTCTTGGAACAGAATTGATTTATAAATTTCTCCAAGCTCCTCATCTGAAAAATAAAACTCGTCATGAACAATATAATAAGTTGAAAGCGCTTTCGGATTATTCATAATTATTCCAATATAGATATACTCCATATTTTCATCAGATAATTCTTCTGGGTACTGACTTTTAGTTTCATTTGCCTCTCCCATTGTTTCTTCCTCCGTAAAATTAATTCAATTATATAATATAAATACTAACAATTTTTGTCAAGAGATAATAAAATTTTAATTTTGTTTTTATAAAAAACAACACATAATTACAGAGATTATGTGCTGTCTTTTTTCATTTTCATTTGGATTCTTTTTTATGTTTTGCAAATTTTTTTAGATTATTAAGAGTTGCCGAAGCTATATAACGGACTTCAACATTAACATCTTCCACAAGTCGTTCAAGAGTTGCTCTAAGAGCATTTGGATTTGATGCAACACATCGACGTACACCAGTATCTTCTGATCTTGAAAGCCAGTCAAGAGTTTTCTCTGACGTATTTGAATTACAGGCTATTTCCAAATTAACTTCATAATGATTTCGTTTTGAAAGCCTATCCAAAGTTTTTTTCATCGTATGAGTATTCTTTCCAACTTCCAATAGAACAAGTTCGTACTCATCTTCTGCAAGTCTGTCCAATGTTTTTCCTGATGTACTGGGATTACCAGCCACCATCCAGCGAATTTCGTCAACATTATCTTTTGATAATCTATCAAGAGTTTCTTTTGACGAATTAGGATTTGCCGCAACTTCGCTACGAATTAAACTTTCGTTGAAAGAAAGTCTGTCCAAATCTAGTTTTGGCGTTTTATTATTTCCCGCTATAGCCCGAAGAACTTCTCCTTCAGCTGTCATTGAAAGCAGACCAAGTGTTATTGAAGATGTATGAGGGTTCTCAGCAACCGCTTTAAGAACTTCCTCAGAATCGTCTTCTGATAAGATTTGTAGAACCTCTTCAGAATCTACTTCTTCTGCAATTCTTGCCCGAGTATCAGGGCTCATTTTTTCTAAATCCAATAGAATTTTTTTCATAAGTATTCCTCCTGAATTTTGAGTTTTGCAAGTTTGTCTCGACTAACAATATTTGCCGAAGCTGAATAACGAACAGCGACATCCTCATCTTTTACAAGTCTGTCCAATGTTTTCATTGATGTCCTGGAATTACCAGCTACCATCCAGCGAACTTCGTAATCATAGTCTTTTGAAAGCCTATCAAGAGTTTCTTCTGATGTACTGGGATTTTCCGCTACATTACGACGAATTAAAGCTTCTTTGTTCAGTGAAAGTCTGTCCAAATCTTCTCTTGGCGTATTAGGATTTCTCGCTACCGCTTGAAGAACTTTCCAAGACTTGTCTTCTGATAAGATTTCCAGAACTTCTTCAGAATCTACCTCCCTTGCAATTCTTGCCCGAGTATCAGAGCTCAGTTTGTTTGGATCTAATGAAAATTTTTTCATAAGTAAACCTCCTGACTTATGTTGTATTTTGATTTTCATTTGAATTCATGATTAATGCGTGAGAATCTTTTTTCATCATAACTTAGAATTTTAATCCTTTAATATGAAATCTTTATACTCTTCAAAAAATTCTACGATTTCCTTAGACATAAATTCATTTAACTTATCAAAATCCAATGGTATTTTTTTCATTAGCCTCTTAAAAGCTTTAATCCTCATATCAACTAAACAATCACGAGTTAGTCTAGCACTAAATGAAATAAGGTAAGAATCTTCCTTTTCAAGTTCGTAAAGCGTTCTTAGTGGCGTAAAAGGATTGTTTGCTACTGCCTCACGAATATAAGCTTTTTCATCCTTAGAAAGTCTAATCAAAGCTTTATCAGGTGTCATGAGGTTTTCTGCCACTATGACACGAACAAACTCACTTTCATCTTCTGAAAGATAATCCAAAGTTTCTTGAGAAGCATTCACATTCCTCGCTACCAGTTCACGAACAAAGAGATCTCTATCTACAGAGAGTTTTTCCAAAGTTTCTTTTGAAGTGTGAAGATTTTCCGCCACACAGCGACGAACTTTACAGTTTCTGTCTCCCGCCAAATCTGCTAAAACTTTCTCATTTTCGCTTTTAAGTGCCGAACTGATCCGAGCCTCCAAGCTTGGACATTTTGCATTCAATTGAATTTTTTTCATAAGTAAACCTCCAAATTTACTTTGTTTTTGGTTTTGTTAGTTTGAATTGGAACTTTGTAATCTACATCGTTCCGCTAACAGATGTTTATCAATTGTACTGACCTTAGATTTTTTATCTTACAACTGATTATTTAACTTCCCAGCTAAATGAATATTAACATATTATCACATTTTTATGTAAATTACAAGCGATTTGCTGATATTGTCTAATTTTTAAGTGTAATTATTAATTTTTATTTATGTAAACTTTTTAAGTAAAAATGATTGTTTTTTATATAGATTTGTGGTATAATATTGGAAGTATAGATTTTATGGGAAAAAGGAGTAAGAAATGGAAAAGAATCTTAATTTCTTTAAAAGATTTTACTTAGATAAAGAAAAAGATATTATTGTTAATTTGTATAAACATTATCAAAATTCAGACGAATTAGTTTATATTATTGAAACCCCAAATCATGGAACTGGTAATCTTATTACAAACCTTGCCAAAGTTTGCAATGTAGAAACTACAAAAAACGAAAATGACATGAAAATTATAATGGGTACCATTCCCGCTTCACTTAACGCAAATAATGAAACATTATTTGTTTTTATTTTAAACGGACGACATATTGCTACAATTTATTCAGATGGAAGAATTGAGCAAACAGTAAAGATTCCCGCAATTGTAAAAACTTTAATGAGTCAAACAAAAGATTATAATATAGACATCAAAAAAACTTTAATAAATAGCTATATACTTAAAAAATCTAAATTTACAACAGATCTTCATACACATCTATACGCAAATCTTTCTTCTGATTTGCTTATTGCCCTTGGTATAAAACATCAAATCAGATATCCCCTATATTTCATTAAAAAATTAGGATTAAAATTATCAAAAATTCAAGAATCAACAATTTCAAAATATAGGAAAGAAATTGAATTAAAATATATAAATGAACCATTAGAAGGAAAATTATTAGACAGAAAAATTGATGACGAAACATATATTAATTTTGCCGATTTAATTTTAAACAATATTGAAAATTCTGAATTTAATATCAGAAAAATCAGAAATAGCTTGTCTCTAGTAAAAGATGGTCAAGCGGTGTTTACAAATCTTGAAAAATTATATACTTATAGATATGTTTTCCAAAAAAGAAAAGCTTCAAAAAACCTAATTTATCTAGATAAAGATGTAATTCAAAAAATTCCTGAAAATGATATAAAAGCTTATCTTGAAAAAATGCTAGACGACTCTCAAAAAGCGATTTATAAGAATAATACTATTTTACAAGACAATTTATTATGGCTTGGAAGAGAATATCAAAAACAAGGAATTGTCTATTCTGAGATAGCTTCATCAGATCTTTGCAAAAAGGGAACTGTTGGAACAGAATTTTTAAAGCAAATTCATGAAATATTGCCAAAAGTAAAATTGGAGACTGGAGTTGATTTAAGATTTTTAGTTGCAATTAGAAGAATTTGGCTTTCACCAAAAGAGCAATTTGAAGCTCTAGAAGTATTGAAAATAATAGCCAAAAGCCCTTATGTTGTTGGAAGTGATTTTATTGGCGAAGAAATTACAGACATCGAAGATTTATCTCCTATCATAAATGAACTTGTAAAATACTCTATTTCAGAAAACAATGGTTTTACTATAAGGATTCACGCCGGAGAAACAGACGCTTTTGCTAGTAATGTTGAAAAAGCAATTGATATAATTTTAGAAGCTTCTAAAAATAGCAAAGTAACTCCTAGATGCCGTCTAGGTCATGGATTATATGGAATTGGTCAAGACCCAAATAAAGACAAAGAAACTATCAAAAAAATGAAAAAATTAGGTGTAATATTAGAGTTCCAATTGTCTTCAAATGTTAGACTAAACAACTTGACAAAGCTTGAAAATCACCCTATAAAAACATATCTTGAAAATAATGTAAATTGCGTTCAAGGAACTGACGGATTTGGAATCTATGGAACAGACACAATTGAGGAACAAATTTCTCTTAGAAATTTACTAAACATCTCTGAAGAAGATTTTCAAAAAATGAAAGAAGTTGAAAATAAACTTTTAGCGGAAAATCAAGTTTATTTCGAGCAAAAACAAGAATCTTTCAGAAAATTTTTAAATGGAAGAGATTTTACTGATGCAATAATTGAAGAAGAATACAAAGCTTTAAAAAGCTTAAATGTTTCTTACATTGAAAAAGAAGATAACAAGCTTGATTCTAGTGAAAATTTGAAAGCAAAAATTAAAGAATTGCCTACAAATAAAGTTCCAATAGTAATAGCTGGAGGAAGCTTCAACACTAACGGTAGAGAGACTGTCGTAACTGAAGAAGGAAAGAAAATGCTTCGTGATTTGATAAAAAATATCGACAGTAATAAAGCTTATTTTGTTATCGGTCACAAGGTTAAAGGCTATGAAAAAGCTTTGATAGACATCTCAAAAGAAATGAACAAAAAATTTGAAATTGACGCTATTGTTCCAAAAAGAGTTAATGAAGATGTTAAAAATACATTGTTAAATAGCGACATTGACGGAATCAGAGTTTCAATAGAACCTGAAGAAGTTGGAATTTACAAAAGTTTCAATTACGAAATTTTTGAAAGAAGACCATCTGTAGTTGTTGCTTTTGATGGAAATTCACCAGTTTCAAACTTAGTTCAAGAAGCTAAAAATGGTAAAGGAAAAGCAAAAATCTTCGTAAACGGAAATTCAGAGGCTTTAAAAGAAAAAGTAAACTCTCTAGGTGGCTATGTTGAGGACTTTTCTTCCACTGAATCAATTTCTGATAAAATAATAAACTGGAATCCAGATTTAAAACAAGAATAATGTCGAATTTTGTCATTCGATTTATTTTGACAAATAACTACTTTATATCTTATAATTAGAGTTGCAATTAATTTTAGTTGCAACTTTTTTTAGGAGATATTTACAAATGATAAAATTTATTTTTTCTGTTAGTATTATTATTTCAAGCTTTATAGCTGTTTTAATTTTAAAGGCTATCTGTAATAAGCAAAAATTAGAAATTGCTAATTTAACTGGAATCTGCGAATCTACTAGGACTTTTCGCCATGATTTTAACAATATTATGCAAGCAATAGGCGGTTATATCAAAACAAACAATATGTATGATTTAAAAAATTACTATAATCATTTAATTCCGGAATGTTTCAAAATCAATAATTTATACAGATTTCATTCAAAGCTTATGGAAAATCCTGCGATTTATAGTATCATATCAGACAAATATAATCTTGCCGAAAATTGTAATGTAAAAATGTCATTAAATATTTTGATTGATCTAAACTCTCTAAATATTGATACATACACTATTACAAGAATTTTAGGAATACTTTTAGATAACGCAATTGAAGCATCAAAAGAATGTAATTCAAAAATCGTTAATGTTTCTTTTGAAGAAATGAATGGAAAGCAATTTGTAATTGTCGAAAACACTTATCTTTCAAAAGGAATCTCAACAAAAAAGATTTTTGAAAAGAATTTCACCACGAAAAAAGGTAATTCTGGACTCGGTTTATGGCAAGTCTCTAAGCTTTTAGTCAAAAACAAAAATCTAAAATTATACACCACCGCAAATCCCGATTTCTTCACGCAAAAATTAGAAATCAACTAAAAAATCGTCCATTGGACGATTTTTTTACTATTCTATCTCATCTATTTTTAATAATTCCGTTAATTCATTTGACTTTGGAATTTTAACTACAGGTCTAACACCTCTGTCATCATCACTGTACGGTCTCCTGTTTAAACATCCTACACTATCAACATAACAAATTTCGCCCTGCCCAACAGCTGACAATGATGTTAACCAATAACCCCATGTTTCATTCCATTTATTAATATGAGGGAAAAAAACTTTTTTATTACTATCAATATAAGTTTTATCACTATAATTTTCTTCTCCATTCAAACGATACAAATAACCAGGAGCTTTAATAATTGAATCGACATTTTGATCTCCACTTTCAAAATATTTTATTTCAAATCGAGAAACTCCATATATTTTATCAAAAGATTTTTTAAATAGTTCTAAATCAGGTGAACCAACAGTTGTTACATCTCCATTTATTGTTACACCTTTTAAAGCTATTGCATTTTTTACTCCATCTGAAAAGCCCTTCCATGTTTTATTATTATTTAAATAATATGTTAAAAGATACCTATCTCCTTCGCCACTTTTCATATAAACTCTATAGCCATCTACAACTATTCTTCCTTGCCTTGGAATAGCGCTATTTTCTAAATAATCATCATATATTAAATATACATCTGTTTCGTCATCATAAAAATATTGCCAATCATTTTCTAATACTTTGCCATCTACTGTTACATCACCTATATCTACTAATAATTCATTTACTTTAACATCTATTAATTCTTCTAAAACTCCATAGCTTACTGATATTACAGCTTTTCCTGTTTGTCCATCTTTTCCTTCTATTGTCACTTTTCCACTTTCTAATCCAGTTGTTATTATATCATTCCCAGATTTTATTGTTGTTTTTAAAACTTCTTCATTTGGAATACTATCTTGTCCTTCTGATAAATTTATATCAGATTTATCAAAATTTATCTTATAATATTTTCCCCTTATTAAAACAAAATAAGTATTAACTATATCATCCCCTAATGTTACAGTTATCTCTTTTTGATTATTTGGTCTTAATCTTACTTTATTGTCGCTTAAATGTATATTTTTATTTTCAATCTTAATTAATTGTTCTTCTTTATAGCCATATTCATTTATCAATTTTTCGCTTATCTCATCCATTGTTATTGACTCTGCTTCTAAATTTTCGGCGTAAATATCGTCATAAGCCATACCAGAATCTTCTATAAATTTGGCTTTTTCCATTTCTACCTGTGATTTTTGAGCATTACTTAAAACACCATTATCTCCTACTACCGCGTTTATTGAAACACCAGCTAATATAAGCAAAACTATTATTGTAATTATAAGCGCTATAAGAGTTATACCTTTTTCATTAGTCATTTATTTTTCCTCCAAATTTTAATATTCGCTTTATTAGAGATATTATGTTTTAAAAAAAGTGCTACAATTATATAAAAATGGAGCAAGAATATTATGAAAATTAATAATTATAATAATTTAAAAAATGTATCAGGTTCAAAAATTAAAGAATTAAGATTAAAGAAAAATATGTCACAACAGGATTTAGCCGAAAAATTACAATTAATTCGGTGTTTCACTAACTTCAAAAGAAATCTCAAAAATTGAGTTAGGAAATAGATTAATTCAAGATTTTGAACTTTTTGCTTTTGCAAATATTTTAGAATTTTCATTAGATACATTTAAAGATATTCTCTAATAAAGCGACTTTTTATTTATTATATATTTAAGAAAATTAAATGTCAATACATAATAAAAAAATCGTCCGATGGACGATTTTTTTAACTTTGTTTTGATTCTTTTTTACTTTTTTCTCTTGCCTCCATAATTGTTTCTATAAGTTGCTTTTCAAGTTCCATTTCAATAGTTTCCTCTTCTGTAAAATTTAATTCTTTTTCAAATTCTTTCCAATTCTTAGCTTCACTCATTTTTACACCCCCATTTAAATTATATATTATAATAATTATTTTAGCTCCTTTTTTAGTATCTGCTCAAATCAGTATATAATGTCAAAAGAAAAAAGTCAAGCAAACATTTTAAATTTACCTGACTTTTATTTTTCCACTTCTTTATTTAAATCTTTTTCCGGTTCATTTAGCGATAAAATCGCTTGTTTTAAGTCACTTTCTTTTATAAGAGAACCTATTAAATTCTCCATTGTGTCTTTTCCAATTGTAAATAATTCGCTTTTTTCTTCAAGCTCCAAATCTGTATCATAACTCAAATATGAGTTAACTTTAACTATATCATAAGATTCGTCGCATTTTTCTTTTTCTGGGCTTTTTGTTATATGAAAAGTAAAATCTTCGTCACTTTTTAAGCAATATTCCAAAGGTCTTTTATCTTGGATTCTAATTGAATCCCATGTAAGATCACAGTTATACCATTTTCCATCTATTTTTACTTGATTCCAACCATGATTATCATCAATTGGCCTTGCTCCCTCTAAGTAATAATCTCTTCCAACTAAATATTTACAGTCTATACCAGAAGCTCTCAAAACTTGCCTTAAAATTTTTGAATATCCTTCACATATACTTTTTCCTTCTAATAGTCCGCCCTCTAAGTTGCAAGCTTCAATTTTGTCAGATGGTTCGCCATCGTCAGTAAAATTATAACTTATTGACTCTCCTAAATAAGTATATATTTTCATAAATTTGTCTAACTCGCTATCTGAATCGCCCAAACCTCTTAAAATAGAATCAATTTTGTCTTTTATCATACAATATTTTTCTACTAAGTAGCAATCTTTTTCTTCTACAGGATCGCCATCTTCTTGTATATGAACGTTTTTTATATCCCCTTTTTGATTTCATTTTCATTTTATCATAACGAGATATAATTTACAACAAAACTTTACAAATCTATTCTTCCTTCAAAACAAAATTCTGCGCCACCTGTTAGAATTACTCCGTTTTCTTCGTCATATCTTATATGTAATCTTCCGCCCCTCTAATCCTACGTTTACATTATTGTTTACAAAATCTCTCTTTATTGCGCAAACACTAGAAGCGCAAGCGCCAGTTCCACACGAAATAGTTCTACCTACTCCCCTTTCCCAAACTTTTATTTTTATATTGTTTCTGTCTAAAACCTGAACAAATTCAACGTTTGTCTTGTTTGGAAAATATTTATAATTTTCTACAAAACTTCCTATTTTGTCTACATCAATTTTTGATAAATCATTTACAAAGCAAACTGAATGAGGGTTTCCCATTGATACCAAATCAAATTTATATTCTTGACCTTCAATATCTAACGAAATTGTATGATATTCCTTTAAAGCCTCTTCTTTTGGAAGATAAGCCGGAATCCTTCCGAGAATCAAAATATGGAATTCCCATATTTACTTTGACATTGACAACAGTCTTGTTCTCTACAGTTAAGTAAATCTCCTTGATTCCAGCCAAAGTCTCAATTGTCAAATTTGTTTTTGTAGTTATATCTTTCTCATATAAAAATTTTCCTAAAACTCTAATTCCATTTCCGCACATCTCCGCTTCAGAGCCATCTTTATTGAAAATTCTCATTTTAAAATCAGCTTTGTTTCCTCTAAAAACGTATATTACTCCATCTCCACCTACTCCAAAATTTCTATTGCACAAAAAATTAGACAAATTGCTCAAATTATAATTAAAATATTGATTTATGCAATTTATAACAATGAAATCGTTCCCTGTCCCTTGCATCTTAGAAAAAAGAATCATATCAAAATCCTCCTCTCCAAATATTATGTATAAATATTTTAATTATTCTTGAATATTTGATAAAAATATTATAAAATGTTTATATTCAAATTTAAGGGGGCGAGTTTATGGCAATTAATATAATCAAAGAGCAAAGAAATCTTGCTAAAAAATATATTATTGGCTATTATTCTAAAAATAATGAATTTGGAAAAAGCTTAGAAAATAGCTTAAACTCTAGTTCAGTTCAATTTGAATTAATAGACTTAAATAGTCTTGACGAAGATGTCTTAAAATTATATTTGGCAAGTTTAGACGAGGCTATATTTGATGGAAAAATCCCTGAAAATATTTCTGATTCTTTAAAAGAAATGAAACTTTTTATTAGAGTAATTGGTCTTAAAGATATAGAAAATTCAATAAAACTTATAGAAGATAGAAGTTCACTTATTTTAGATTTGAAAAAAGAGAAAAATTTCAGTCGTGAAAAAGATTTGAAATTTATTATGCAAATTGTAAGTATTTTGGAAAATAAAGATCCATATACAAAAGACCATTCAGCTAGAGTTTCAAAGTATTCACTAGCAATTGGTGAAAACTTTTTTGGAGACCAATATGACGAGCTTTATGAAAATTCTAAAAAAGGCGAAAACTATGATGAATTAAAACATGATTATGTTGTTCAAAAAATGAATTTGACTATGCTTGCCTCTTGGGCTCATGATATTGGAAAAAATAGTATTTCCCAAAAGCTTTTAGAAAAAGATTCTAAATTAACTCAAGAAGAATATGATATTATGAAGCTTCATTCAGATTTTGGAGCTACTATGATTAGAAAAATTTTAGGTGACGAAGAATTTGCTGAAGCTGTTGAAAATCACCACGAAAGAATTGATGGACAAGGCTATCATGGTTTAGAAAAATTTTCTGATATTTCAAAAATTATTGCAATTGCTGATTCATTTGATTCTATGACTACTACTAGAAGTTATACAACCAAAAACGAAAATAACAAAAATAAATCGAAATTAAAAACTGTTGAAGAAGCTATAAACGAGCTTCAAGTTGCGTCACACCCTCATTTTGATATTGAAACAAATAGACAATCTCAACAATTAGATACAACTTTGACACAAATTTTTGTTAAAATATTAAAGAAAGATTTAGAATTAATCAAAAACGGAAAGCCAGAGGAAGCGACTCTCCTATCTAACGGGCTTGACGAAAAAGGTTTTTTAAAAGCTGGTTTTTGGAATGATAAAACTCAAGAATACTCTAGAGATACAGGCGTTTCTGATAGTTTGCCAAAATTTATAAATTAACAAAAGGAAAAATATAAATGGAAATTGATGAAATAAGAAAAAAAAGAAGTAAAAAGAAGAAAAAATTTAATAGAAGAAAAATCATAAGAATTTCAATATTTTTTGGAATTCTAATTGCTATAATTATCGGAATTTTTCTATTAATAAATAGTATGATTCCAGTTAAAAATGTAGAAGATAGTAATATTTCAATTAAACTTTCAACTACAAAAGAAACTGGTAAAAGTATAATTGCAAATCTTGATTCAAAAACAAACCACGATATTTTCTATTTTATAGATTATTCTGCTGGAGAAGAAGATTACTATGAAGAAGAAATAAAAGATAACAAAGAAAGTCTGGCTTCAAATAATACTACTAATTCAACGGTTACAGAAACTCCTTCAAACTCAGTAAAAAATGAAATTTCTATAAAACAGATAAAAAATTCTGATTACAAAAAAGTAAACAATTCAAAAATAGAAATTGAGAACAATGGAATTGTATATTTAAAATATAAAAGATTCAATAAATTTTCTGAAAAGCCTTATGTTTTTGAAGTCTCAAATATTGACAAAACAGGACCAGAAATTACTGAATTAACAACAGATTCAACATATTCATCAATAACCGTAACAGCTAACGCAGTTGACGAAAATCCTGAAGGTATTCAATACTCTTTTAGACTTTCTACATCAA
The DNA here is from genome assembly GCA_947585105.1 of uncultured Clostridia bacterium. Lineage (GTDB taxonomy): Bacteria > Bacillota > Clostridia > TANB77 > CAG-508 > Scatovivens. Next base: position 743 of record CANPWV010000012.1, on the reverse strand, counting down.
GTACCTATATCTCAACTGGCTCTGTAAACAGTTATACTTTTAAAGATTTGGAAAAAGATGAAACATATATTATTTATGTAAAAGCTTCTGACAAATTTGGAAATGAATCAGAAGCCGTAACAGAAGCTATAACTTCAATTGAAGCCGAAAATGAAGTTGTTGAGCAAAAAGTTTATCATTTTGAAGTAAATCTTGGAGCAAACACTGTAACAGTCTATGATCAAGATGAAAATGGAGAATATAAAAAACCTGTAAAAGCCTTTATTTGTTCAACAGGAAAAGCTACTCCAAAATCTGGAACATATAAAATTTCCAACAAATATCGTTGGCGTTCACTTTTTGGAAATGTTTATGGACAATACGCGGTAAGAATTACAGGAAACATATTATTCCACTCAGTTCCTTATGAAAAAATGTATCCAAATACATTAGAATATGAAGAATATGATAAGCTAGGAACTTCAGCATCAATGGGATGTATAAGACTTTGCGTAAGAGATGCAAAATGGATTTATGATAACGCCAAATCAGGTAGTACAGTAAAATTCTATTCTGATTCTTCTAACCCAGGTCCTCTTGGAAAACCAACATCTCAAAAGATTTCTAGCAATAAAGCTAATAGAAATTGGGATCCAACAGATCCAGATACTCATAACCCTTGGCTTGGTGGAGATGGAAAAGTTAGCAAGCCTGTTATTGAAGATGATGACGACGATTATTCAAATACAACAACATCTAAGCCA
>CANPWV010000011.1 GCA_947585105.1 uncultured Clostridia bacterium | reverse complement strand
GCTAAAAATATGATTAAAGATAACTTAGACATTGAATCTATAATTAAATATACTGGACTTTCAAAAGAAGAAATAGAAAAATTAAAATAATCACATTTTGTGTACAAAATGATAATTAAATACATAATTAATGAGCGATATAAAAATATCGCTTATTTTTTTATTTTTTTACAAAAAAGTATTGACAAACATTCGTTCATAATATATAATCATAACAAATAAAAGTTCGGAGAACAAATATTCTAAAAAGGAGATTTTTGAAAATGGGATTATTTAGTAGAACAAATCAATTAATATCATATACAGTAGATAAAAATTTTTCTGGAAATTTAGCTATATCAGTAGTTGATGGCCAAGTTGCAATATCAGCTCCATGGTATGTAAGTAATAGAAAAATTAATAAAGTAATAGTAGACAAAAAGAATTGGATCTTACAAAAACTTGCTGAATATGAAGAAAAAAATTCTATAAAAAAATCTCTTTTAGAGAAAAATATTGTTACTGTTTTTGGTGTAGAATATAATTTAAAAATTTCTTATAAAATGGTTAAAAGTCCTGAATTAAATATAGAAAATAGATTAATTATTATAGATTTGCCTTTTAAATATAGAAATTCTGATAATACAAAAATAATTAATTTAGTTCTTGAGAAATTTTATAATCGTTTAGCTGAAAATATAATTGCTGAAATAATGGAGAAAAATAGAATAAGATTTAAATTTGCTCCAACAGATTATAAAATCGAAAAAATGGAAAGAGTTTTAGGAAGATATATCGAAGACAAGAAAATTATATTAATAAATCCAGAGATTGTTAAATATAATAAAGATATATTAGAATATGTTGTTTTACACGAATTTTGCCACATAAAATATAAAACACATGGAAAAAATTTTTATAAAATGATAGAAAAATATATTCCAAATTATAAAGAAATTGAAAATAGAATAAAAGGAATGTTTTAAATGGTGTAAAACTTGTGGAGGAGATTTCTTGCTTTATATACTTACATTTATTTCAATTACAATTTTGATTTTTGTAAATGGATTTACAGATGCTCCAAACTCAATTACAACAATAGTTTCGACAAAGGTGATGAGCTTTAAAAAAGCTAGTTTAGTAAGCGCAATATTCAATGTCTTGGGAATATTAATAATGTCGATGATTAGTTTTAAAGTTGCTGATGGAATTTCCTCTATAGTTATTTTAGAACCTGGAAAATTAGGGCTAATTGCTCTAATTAGTAGTATTTTATCTTGTAGTCTTTTTTCAGCTATTTCAAGTGTGTTTGGGATTCCAACAAGTGAGACTCATGGCTTGATTTCTGGGCTTACTGGAAGCTCTATTGTTATAGGAAGTTTTAAAAATATAAATTTTAAAGAATGGGTAAATGTAATTATTGGGCTTATTTGGTCTGTTCTTCGGAGTTTTTATTATTGTAAAGATAATCTTTAAAATTTTTAAGTCTATGTTTTATAAAATAAATTTGAGTAAAATAAAAAAATATCAGAAATTTTCTTCTTATAGTTTGTCTTTTATGAGTGGTGCTCAAGATGGTCAAAAATTTATTGGACTTACGATTTTATATATTTATATTGTTAAAGGTACATATCAAATAGATAACTGTTTTTGGTGGATTATAATATTTGTTTCAATAATTATGTTTTTAGGAGTAAAATTTCGGTGGAAGAAAAATTGTTGAAAATGTTGGAAATAATACTGTAAAGCTTGATAATGTAAAAGGGATTTTTAGTGATATCGGAACTGCGATTTCTTTGTTTATTGCGAGTGTATTGGGGCTTCCTGTAAGTACTACACATGTTAAAACAATGTCTATAATTGCGCTGGGAGATGGTGAAAATAATAATTTTGAAAATATAAAAAATATTTTTAATGCTTGGATTTTGACATTTCCGGTTTGTTTTCTTTTTAGTTATCTCCTTACAAAAATTTTGACATATTATTTTATTTTTAAGTAAAAAATTTCTATTTTAATATTTAAAAATAATATCAAAATAATAATATGAATCAGATATTAAATGTAAACAAACCAAAACGAAATATTAAAAAAATATTTAAAATACAATTTATTATTTCTATTTTATTTATAATAATTGGAATAATTTATTTGTTTCAAAATATGAGAGAAAAAGAAAGAGAAAATCAGATTTCAAATATAATTTCGTTAAACGCTAAATTAAATTCTGTTTTCTCGAGTCAAAAAGAAAATATAGAACAAGAAATATATTTTGGAAGAATAATCTGTGAAAAGATAAATTTAGATTATTATATTTATAATAATTATTCAGAAGAAAATTTGAAAATATTGCCTTGTAAGTTTTCTGGACCAGATAATATAAGTGAAAATGGAAATATTTGTATTATAGGTCATAATTATTATGACAATAGATTTTTTAGTAATCTCAATGAATTAAAAGAAGATGATGTAATAATTTTAACTGATTTAGATGGAAAAAAATATGAATATATAATTTATGACAAATATGAAATTAATGAAAAAGATACTGAAAAAGCTACAAAACCTTTGGTAGAAAAAGAACTTACTTTATGTACTTGTACAATAAATAAATCTAAAAGACTTGTAATTAGAGCAAAACAAATCTTTTAGATTATAAAATATTATTCTGTTTTATTGAAATGACCGCAATATTTATTTCCTTTAAATGGAATATTTGATTTTACATTTTGAATTATTTGTTTAATTTCCTCTTCAGATTCATCTAAAATACTGATTCTTAAAGAATTTGCTTTAAATAAAGATGTATCAAAAGAAGATATTTTTGAATTGAATATTGTAGTTAAATTTAAGAAATTATCTGGTAAAATTCTAAATTCAAAATTTAATCTATCTTTTAAATAAAATTTCTTGTTTGAATCACAAAGTCTAGAACATTCTTTATAACATTTATTTGAACTTCCTAATAAACAATAATTCATTGTCATAAGAGGAATATTTCCATAAGAAAATAATTCAAGTGATAGAGAAGAAGAGGAGATAAGTTTTATTGTATCATAATCATTAAGCTCAGGAGTTATACATAAACTTTCTAATCTTAGTTCTTTTAAGGCTTTTACTGAATATCTATTGTAAACATTTAAGGTATAATTTCCAATTAATTCTAAATTGTATTTTTTAACTAAGTCAATTTGAGAAATTGAAGAAACTACAAAGCCTTTGATTTTAAAGTTTTCTACAATATTATCAAAGTTGATTTTTAAATTATCTCTTATAATACTTGGAAGATAAATATATAAATTAAATTTTGAACTTAAAGCTTTAATTTTCTCTTTAAAATCGTTTATAACGAAATATTTTAAAGGAATATATAATTTGTCTATTCCATCTAAAATTTCTTTATAATCTTTGTTCTCGTCAAAAATATTTAATAATAAAGAAATAATTTTTGAAGATGAAATTTCTTCGTTTTTGAAATTATAAGAAGGCTCTTTAAATTTTAAATTTCTAGATTTAATTTCTTTTTCTATAATTTCCTCTTCTAACTTATTTAAAGTGTTTCTTCTTAACTCATTTAAGGTTTTTACTGGTACAAATAATCCATTATCTAAATTAACTTCTATATTTTCAAATTCAAAAGGAGTTTTTCCTGTTTTTGAAATTTGAGAAATTATAGCCTCTTTTGATATAGGAAGATTTAAAGCCTCTTCTGGAATTATATTTAAAGAATAATTAATATTATATTTTCCATAAATAACTACAGAAATATTTTGATTTTTCTTTATATTTACAGTTATGTTTAATTTGGTTTTTCTAAATTCCTTGTTTTCTTCAAAAGTAGGAGAGATGTCGTCATTTAAAATTTTGCTTTGAATTTTGTATAGCTTTTGACCAATTTTTATATTTCCTTTGATTCTTCCAATAGTTACAATATCGCCTTTTTTAGTAAACCTAATATTTTCTTTTCCTTTCATAAGCTCTGAGATAGTGTAATTGTCGGAATTTATACTTACTTTGTCGCCAATAGAAAGAGGGTTTTCTAGCTTTAAAGTTATATAACCTTTAGATTCTTTGAAGTTTTGAACTCTTCCTAAATAGAATCCAGTATTACTAGCAAGCTCTTTATAGATCAAATTCTTATTTGGTAAATCATTTAAATGACCAGTAGAAAAATCTCCACGATTAAAACTTTGCTTTAATTCGTCAAGATATGTCATTTGAGTGTTAGGATTTATTTTACTATCTTCTTGTGATAAAAGCTCTAAAATCTCTTCATTTGATTTGTCTAAATTATTGTACACAATATCAATTGCTTTTCTGTAGTATCTAGTTACAATTCCTACATATTCAGGATTTTTAAGCCTTCCTTCAATTTTAAAACAACTTACACCAGCTTTTATTAAACTTGGTAAAGAAAATACTCCTTTTAAATCTCTAGGGCTTAAAAGATAACCTTTATCTAATTTTTGATTTTCTGAAATTAAACTATAAGGAAGTCTACAAGGTCCAGCGCAAAGTCCACGATTTCCAGAACGACCGCCGATTATACTGGAAAATAAGCATTGCCCAGAATATGAAATACAAAGAGCACCATGAATAAAAGTCTCAATTTCAACATTTGTGTTTTTACAAATATTTTCTATTTCAGAAACTGTAAGTTCACGAGATAAAACAACTCTTTTAATTCCCATGTTTTCAAGTTGTTTTACTCCTGTTAAATTGTGAGTAGTCATTTGAGTGCTGGCGTGTATAGGAATTTCAGGGTAATTTTCTGTTAAATATTCAATTAAACCTAAATCTTGAATGATAAAAGCGTCAGCACCTAAATTATAACTGTCTACTGCTAAACGAACAGCATCTTCAAATTCGTCGTCTTTTATTAAAGTATTTAGAGTGATATGTGTTTTTACATCATGAAGTTTACAATATTTTATAGCTTCGCCAAGTTCACTCATATCAAAGTTTTTAGCTCTTGCTCTAGCGTTAAAACTGTTTGCTCCTAAATATACACTATCACAACCATTTTGGACAGCTGATTTTAAGCATTCAAAGTCTCCGAACAGGAGAAAGTAGTTCTGGTTTCTTCATATAAATTTCCTTTACATAAAATTTCTACAATATTATACATTAAAAACTAGCAAGTTTCAAGTACTCGGAAATTTATATATTGACACCATTAAAAATAATGATAAAATAAAGGTGAAAATGAAATTTATATTGAAGAGGTATTTATGGGAATATCTGTTGAAGAGTATAAGGAACTTCTTAGAAAAGAAAGTGGAAAAGTAAATAGAGGAAAAGCTGTTCATGATCCAAATAGACAATTTAAAGGAAAAATGAGCCGTGAGCTTGGAAAAGCGTTTGAACAGACTGTTGAGCTAATTTGCCAAGTTTATGAGAAAAAAGGATTGGCAAAAATTGAAAAAACTCCAGAGCCAATGAAAATCTTAAGATATTTAGATGTAGGAAAGTTTGAAGCGGTTTTTGAAAAAAGTGCGCAACCAGATTTCAAAGGTGTTGTAAAAGGTGGAAGAACAGTGGTGTTTGATGCTAAATTTACAGAAGCTGATAGAATAAGATATCAAGTTTTAAGTGATTATCAAAGAGAAACTTTGATTAAATACTCTGAACTTGGCGCAATTGCTTTTGTGTTAGTAGGTTTTGGAAACGGAAAAATTTATAAAATAGATATTAATGAATGGATTAATATGAATAAAAATTTTGGTAGACTTTATATAAAGCAAACAGAATTAGACGATCTAAACCATGAAGATGTAGTAAAATCTAAAAATGGAATTGTAGATTTTTTGAATTTGATGAGATAGATATTTTAGGGTATATAAATTAGAGTAACAATATATTTTTTAAAAAAGGTATTGAAAAAAAATAGTTTTTGATATAGAATATCAATGGTTAATTTTATGACCAAAATTTAACAGATGCTTTAAAAATAAAGTTTCTGTTGTTTAAGGAGGAAAATATTATGGCAGTTAGAGTAGCTATAAATGGTTTTGGACGTATAGGACGTCTTGCTTTTAGACAAATGTTTGGAGCTCCTGGATATGAAATCGTTGCAATCAATGATTTAACAAGTCCAGAGATGCTTGCTCATTTGTTAAAATATGATTCTGCTCAAAAAAGATACGAAAAAGCAGATACAGTCGTAGCTGGTGAAGATTCAATCACAGTTGACGGAAAAACAATTAAAATTTATGCTGAGAAAGATGCGGTTAATCTTCCTTGGGGAGAAATCGGTGTTGATGTTGTATTAGAATGTACAGGTTTCTATACATCTAAAGAAAAAGCTTCAGCTCATATCACAGCTGGTGCTAAGAAAGTTGTTATTTCAGCTCCTGCTGGAAAAGATTTACCAACTATAGTTTATGGTGTAAACGAAGGTACATTAACAAAAGAAGATACAGTTATATCAGCTGCTTCTTGTACAACAAACTGCTTAGCTCCAATGGCTAAAGCTTTAAATGATTTTGCACCAATTCAATCAGGTATAATGACTACAGTTCACGCTTATACTGGTGATCAAATGGTTCTTGATGGACCACACAGAAAAGGAGATTTGAGAAGAGCTAGAGCTGCTGCTGTAAATATTGTTCCAAACTCAACAGGTGCTGCTAAAGCTATCGGATTAGTTATTCCAGAATTAAATGGAAAATTAATTGGTTCTGCTCAAAGAGTTCCAGTTCCAACAGGATCAACAACAATTTTAGTTGCTACTGTAAAAACAAATAAAGAAGTTACACCAGAAGCTATAAACGCTTATATGAAATCTGTTGCTAACCAATCTTATGGTTACACAGAAGAACCATTAGTTTCATCTGATGTTATAGGAATTACTTATGGTTCATTATTTGATGCTACACAAACAATGGTAGCTAAAATTTCTGACGATATGTATCAAGTACAAGTTGTTTCTTGGTATGATAATGAAAATTCTTATACTAGTCAGATGGTTCGTACTATCAAATACTTTGCTGAACTTAATTAAAGCCGTTCGAATGTGAGCACTCATCTCGCGTTGTCAAACTTCGTTCATTTTCCCGTCAACGTACCTTAGTACGCCTCGGGGAATAATGAACTCGTTTTCCTAGCGATATAAGCACTCACATCCGAACTAAATTAGAAATATATCTATAAAATAAAGGAGGTTGGAGGAACAATCTCCTATTTTAAATATATTTAATATAAAATTTATAAAAAGTAAGTTTTGTATAAATTGAATTTAGACAAAACGGAAGGAGAAAAATATGAAGAGAACAGTAAGAGACATAGACCTAAAAGGAAAAAAAGTTTTAGTTCGTTGTGATTTTAATGTTCCTTATGATGAGAACAGAAAAATTACTGATAACAGAAGAATTGTAGCTGCTTTACCTACAATAAAATATTTAATTGAAAATGATTGCAAAATTATTCTTTGCTCACATTTAGGACGTCCAAAGGGAGAAGTTAAACCTGAATTTTCTATGGACATCGTAGCTGAAGAGCTTACAAGATTATTAGGACAAGAAGTTCGTTTAGCAAAAGACGTTGTAGGACCTGATGCTAAAGCTTTAGCTGAAAACTTAAAATCTGGAGAAGTTATGTTACTAGAAAACGTAAGATTTGAGCCAGGTGAAGAGAAAAATGATGAAGAATTATCAAAGAAATTCGCTTCTTTAGCTGAAGTATTTGTAAATGATGCTTTTGGAACTGCTCATAGAGCTCATAGCTCTACAACTGGTGTTGCTAGTTTCTTACCAGCAGTATCTGGATTTTTAATTGAAAAAGAATTAAAATTCTTAGGTTCAGCTCTAGAAAATCCTGAAAGACCATTTATGGCTATTTTAGGTGGTAAAAAAGTTTCTGATAAAATTGGCGTAATTGAAGCTTTAATTGAAAAAGTAGATGTTTTAATGATTGGTGGAGCTATGGCTTACACATTCTTTAAATCAATGGGCTATGAAGTTGGAAATTCAATTTGCGAATTAGATAAATTAGATTTAGCTAAAGAATTAATGGAAAAAGCTAAAGCAAAAGGCGTAAAATTCATGTTACCAGTTGATACAAAAATTGGAAAAGAATTTGATCCTAATACAGAAAGTAAAACTGTAAAATATACTGAAATTCCTGAAGGTTGGGAAGGTTACGATATTGGTCAAGAAACAATTGACTTATATACAAAAGAATTACAAAACGCTAAAACTGTAATTTGGAACGGACCTCTTGGATTATTTGAATTTGACCAATTTGCTATTGGAACAAATTCTATTGCTAAAGCTTTAGCTGATATTGATGCAATAAAAGTTATAGGTGGTGGAGATTCTGCTGCTGCTATTGAAAAAGCTGGTCTTGCTGAAAAATTCACTCATATTTCTACCGGAGGGGGCGCTTCTCTAGAATTTCTTGAAGGAAAGAAATTACCTGGTATAGAAGCTTTACAAGATAAATAATAAGGAGATATTTATGGGAAAAATATTAGTAGTAGGAAGTCTTAATATGGACTTTGTCATAAATACTGATAAGATGCCAGTCCCAGGTGAAACAGTTTTAGGAAATTACTTTAACTTGTCTCCTGGAGGAAAAGGTGCTAATCAAGCTTACGCCGTAGGAAAACTTGGTGGAAACGTTAGTATGATAGGTGCTGTCGGTGATGACGAAAACGGAAATATATTAAGAGAAAATTTAAAATCAGTAAATGTAGATGTTTCACCTGTTGAAGTTTTAAAAGATTGCCATACAGGCTCAGCTTTTGTAACTGTTGATAAAAGCGGTGAAAACAGTATTGTAGTTATACAAGGAACAAATAAATTATTAACAACTGAAATGATTGACAAAAATGTTGATTTAATAAAAAAAGCTGATATTGTCTTACTACAACTAGAAGTTCCTATTAATGTTATAAAATATACAATAAATCTTGCAAAACAATATAATAAAATTGTTATAGTAGACCCAGCGCCAGCTGTTTACGGCGTTTTAGAAGATGTGTTTGAAAAAATAGATTTTTCTAAACCTAATGAAACAGAATTAAGTATTTTGACTGGGCTTCCTACAGATACAGAGGAAAATATTATTAAAGCTGGAAAAGCTTTAAACCAAAAAGGCTTGAAAAACGTTATTGTAACTCTTGGAAGTAAAGGTTCAATTTTAATAAATGAAAATGAAGCTACACATTTTCCAGTTCCACAAGTAAATATTGTAGATACAACAGCTGCGGGAGATAGCTTTATTGCTACTTTTGCAATATCTTTATCAGAAGGAAAAAGTGTTCATGATAGTATAGAATTTGCTAGTAAAGTCGCAAATTTTGTTGTAACTAGAAGAGGAGCTCAAAGCTCTATTCCTACAAAAGAAGAGGTTGGAAATCTATAAAAAGGAGTTTATTTATGGAAAAAATTATTATTGATACAGATCCAGGAATTGATGATTTTGCTGCGATTTTGTTTGCTGTTGACTCAAAAAAATTTGATATTTTGGGAATTACTACAGTTACTGGAAATTGCTCTTTAGAAAACGCTACAAGAAATTGCTTAAAAGCTTTAGAATTATCAGAAGAAAATGATATAAAAGTTTATAAAGGTGCTAGCGAACCTTTATCTCCTGAAACTAAAGGTGTTAGTGGTACTAATGTTCATGGAGAAAATGGTTTTAGCAATGTCGAATATAGTGTTTCAAGAGCAACAGAAGAAAAAGACGGAGTTGATTTTTTAATTGAAACTGTAAATAAATACCCAGGAGAAATTACATTAGTTCCAATTGGACCACTTACAAATATCGCTTTAGCTATTAAGAAAGACGAAAATTTTGCTAAAAATGTAAAAAGAGTCGTTCTAATGGGTGGTGGAGAAAATAAATTTAATATAACTAAAAACGCTGAATTTAATTTTTATAAAGATCCATTATCTGCTAAAATCGTTTTTGAAGCTGGATTCAAAGAAATTGTAATGATAGGACTTGATGTTACAACAAAAGTTGTTTTAAATTCAAGTTTAGAAAAATTTTTACTAGATAAAAATACTGAGCTTTCAAGATTTTGGTATGATATTAGTAGAAATGGTGCAAATTTTGATAGACAAAACGCTGGAACAGATGGCTCTATAATCAATGATTCTCTAACAATTGGTTATTTATTAGATGAAAGTTTATTAAAATTAAAAGACGCTTTTGTTGAAATATCTTTAGAAAAAGAAAACTTGGGACAGTCAATAGTTTATAATAATTATTTAGAAATGAATAAGTTACCAAACGCTAGAGTTGCTTATGATGTAAACAGTTCTGAATTTTTGAAATTATTGTTTAAAACTATTTTTAAAGATAGCAAAAGTAAGATAAATCAAATTATAGACAAATATTATGAAGAACATAAATAAAATTAATAAGAAAGGAAAGATATTTATGAGAAGAAAAGTAATCGCTGGAAACTGGAAAATGAATATGCTTCCAAATGAAGCAATTGAGTACATAGAGGCTTTTGCGCCTCTTGTTAAAGATTCAAAATCAGAGGTAATTTTATGTGTTCCTTACACAGATTTGTTTTATTGCTTAATGAATGCTCAAGGAACAAATATTAAAATAGGCGCTCAAAATATGCACTTTGAAGAAAAAGGCGCTTATACTGGTGAAGTTTCTGGAAAAATGTTAAAATCAATCGGTGTAGAATATGTAATTATTGGACACAGCGAAAGAAGACAATATTTTAATGAAACAGATGAATCAGTAAATAAAAAAATTAAATCCGCTTTTGAAAATGGCTTAAAACCAATAGTTTGCGTTGGAGAAAAACTTGAAGAAAGAGAAAAAGGTCAAGCTGAAAATGTAGTAACAAAACAAGTAAAACTTGATTTAGAGGGCTTGACAAATGACCAAGTAAAGAGTACAATTATTGCTTATGAGCCAATTTGGGCAATCGGAACTGGAAAAACAGCTACAAGTGAAGATGCTAATAACATGATTAAAACAATTAGAAAACAAGTAGCTGAGCTTTTTGGAAACGACGTTGCTGAAGAAATCATAATTCAATATGGCGGAAGTGTAAAATCTTCAAACGCTAAAGAACTATTTACTACTTCTGATATAGATGGAGGATTAGTTGGTGGAGCCAGCTTAAAGCCTGACGAATTTAGTAAAATAGTAAATTATGAGGATTAACCCTTCGCGCTGATAGAGATTAATAAATATCATAAAAATACAAAATAAAAAGAAGGTAAGAAAACTGATGGAAAGTAAAAAAGTTACAATGTTAATGATTCTTGATGGTTATGGAATCAATGAAAAGGTTGAAGGAAACGCTGTTAAGCTTTCTAACACACCAAATTTGGATCAAATTTTTAGCGAGAATCCAAATACAATAGTTCACACAAGTGGAGTTGATGTAGGACTTCCAGATGGCCAAATGGGTAATAGTGAAGTCGGACATACAAATATAGGTGCTGGAAGAATCGTATATCAAGATTTACAAAAAATCAATAAATCTATTGAAGATGGCGATTTCTTTAGTGTTCCTGAATTTGTTAAAGCAATAGATAATTGTAAGAAACACAATTCAAAATTACACTTAATAGGACTTTTGTCAGACGGCGGTGTTCATAGCCATAATAGACATTTATATGGACTTTTAGAAATGGCTAAAAGAAAAGATTTTGAAAATGTATTTGTTCACTGCTTTATGGATGGTAGAGATACACCTCCATCTTCAGGAGAAACATATATAACTGAATTAGAGAAGAAAATGGCTGAAAAAGGTGTAGGAAAAATTGCTACTGTAAGTGGAAGATTCTACGCTATGGACAGAGATAAAAGATGGGAAAGAGTAGAGCTTGCTTATAACGCTTTAGTAAAAGGCGAAGGAGAACAAGCTGGAAGCGCCTTAGAAGCAATGGAAGAATCTTATCAAAGAGAAGAATTTGACGAGTTTGTAAAACCTACAGTTGTCTTAGATCAAAATGGAGAGCCTACAGCAAAAATAGAAGAAAACGATTCAGTAATATTCTTTAATTTTAGACCTGATAGAGCTAGAGAAATAACTAGAACAATAGTAGATCCTGACTTTGACGGTTTTAAAAGAGATAAATTTTTCAAAACATATTTTGTTTGTATGACACCTTATGATGAAACTATGCCAAATGTAGAAGTTGCCTTCAAAAAAGAAGAGCTTAAAAATACTTTTGGAGAATATATTTCAAAATTAGGAAAAACTCAATTAAGAATTGCTGAAACTGAGAAATACGCTCATGTTACATTTTTCTTCAATGGCGGAAAAGAAGAACAATATGAAGGTGAAGACAGAATTTTAGTTCCATCACCAAAAGTTGAAACTTATGATTTGAAGCCTGAGATGAGCGCTGAAGAGGTAACAAACAAAGTAGTAGAAGCGATAAATTCTAGAAAATATGATAGTATAATTTTAAATTACGCTAACCCTGACATGGTAGGTCATACCGGAAGCTTAGAAGCTGTTATCAAAGCTTTAGAGTTTTTAGATGTATGTATAGGAAGAGTAAAACAAGCGATAGAAGAAAATGAGGGAGTTCTTTTAATTGTAGCAGATCACGGAAATTGCGAGCAAATGATAGATTACAAAACAGGAGAACCACATACAGCTCATACTACAAACCCTGTTCCACTTGTATTATTAGGTAATACAAACAGAAAATTAAAAGAAGGTTGCTTGGCTGACTTAGCGCCTACAATGCTAGAGCTAATGGGATTAGATAAACCAGAAGAAATGACAGGAAACAGTTTACTTGTTTAAATGTAAAACACTTAGGAGGAAGGAAAATGGTAGGATTTCAAGGAGAAGAAGAATTTTATAGTCAAATTCAAGACCATCTATTTGAGATGATGCCTGAAAGTTGGAAAACTGTTTTCCTTCACACTTCATTTATTGATATATCAAATCAAATTCCTAAAGGAGAGCTTTTTGTATATTATATTCCAAAAGGAATTTTGAAGAGGAAGCCTGTAAATTGCTATGAAGTTCCTAGTCTTTTTGATATTGATGAAGAGGATTATTCAAGATTAATAACAAGCTTGTATAATACGATAAAACATCTTCGAGACAGTTACAGAAAGTTTAGAAAATTAAAATTTACGACAATTGATATTGTTTGTTCAAACAAAAAATTTGTTGTAAAATATGGATTTGAGAATCTATTAAATTCAGAATATTCACCAGAAGAAAGGCACCTTATTTGGAGATATGAAAATCTTAATATAGACTTAGATTCACTAAATAGAAGTGATAGAAAGTTTATGGAAGATTATATTCAAGAATCAAAAGTTAGCCTTCCAAAAAAGATGGAAATAGTTGAAACTGAAATTTACGAACGCCCAGCAAAAGCTACAGTAGACTATGAAAGCAGTCTTACTTTAGACGAGATCATAGAAAGAGACAAAGAGCAAAAGCGTTTAGAGGAGAAAAGAAGAAAAAAAGAAGAGAAGAAGAAAAGAAAAAAACAACTCGATATCTTGGAAGACGACGACACCGAACTTGTTATCAAAAATGAAATTTTGAGGAATAGAAATATTAGGTGAGGGAAAAAGTTAAAATTTGATTATAATATTATTGAGAGGAGATTAGTATATGAGAAAAAATAGTAAAATTTATTCTATTGATGAAATAAGATTATTAATTGTTGATATTCTAAAAAATTATGGTATAGAAGAAGCTTATATTTTTGGATCATATGCTAGAGGGGAAGCCAAACCAAATTCTGATATAGATATTATGATAAAAAGAGGAGATTCCAAAATAACTTTAATAACATTAGGAAAATTATTTGACGAATTAGAAAACAAACTTAAAAAATCTGTTGATATTGTAACTGAAGAAACTTATACTGAAGATATAAAATATGACAATCCTGCTAAAAAGAAAGCAAAGAAGATTTTTTATAATGAAGTTTTAAACGATAGAGTAAAAATTTATGGGTAAGGAGAATATATGTCAGATTTAGATAGTAAGAAGATTATTTTAATTCATATAAAATCATATTGTGATGAAATAATGAAAGTATTTAAATTTTTTGGAAAAGATTACGAAACATTTTTAAGTAATTTTATATTTAGAAACGCAATTTCAATGCCACTTTTCCAAATATGTGAGTTATCAAAAAAATTAAACAAAGATTATAAAGAGTATATAGAAAAAACTAAAAATGAAATAGAGTGGAATGAGATTATTCGTATGAGAGAAAGATTTGCTCATCATTATTTAGATATGGATTATAAAGTGATTTTTGATACAGCGTTAAATGATATTCCAAAATTAAGAAGAGTAATAAGTAAAGAAATTAACAATAGTTAAAAAGTTGGTGAACCCAGCCATTAAATTGGGACTTAAAAAAGTGGAATTAGAAAAAAATGTACAAAAGAAAGGAAATAAGAGATATGAAAAAAATTAAAAAAATATTAGCAATAATTATTTTGATTATTATATCATTATCAATTGTTCCGTTAAATACTGTATTTGGAGAAACAGATAATAAGCCGATATTTAATATTGTTCGTAATTTAGTTATGAAAAGAGATGAAACAGCTACTCTAGATATAACAGTTAATGAAAAGCTTGAATTTATGTATTTTAGAGCTGAACTTGATTATGATAGTGATGGTTTTGAAATTACAGGAATAGAAAAAGGAGAAATATTACCAATTCAAGCCCAGTTATCTGTAATAAAAGATGATCAAGGTAAAATTATAGGTTTTTCAATTGAAAATGATACTAAAGAAAGAATTGAGATTAACGAAGGAAGACTTTTAAAAATAAATATAACAAGTAAAGATACTTCTAATTTTGGAAAATATAGAATTGCTTGGAGTCATGCACAATTATTATATGATGACAGCCAAGAAATAGCTATAGATACTTTTCCAGGAAGTGTTATAATTTCAAACTCTAATGAACCTCCTGAAAAGCAAGAATTTAGAATGATTTGGAATCAAAGAATGGCTCCATCTGAAGAGCAAACCATTTCTGTTCAATCAGACAATGAAATGTGGATCAATTTTATGAATGTTGAACTTTTATATGATGAAGATATAGAAATTTTAGATATAGAAAAAGGAGAAGGTTTACCAAATGATGCGGAAATTATACCTTATTATAATGGAATATTAGGAGATGTGAATGGATTTGGAATACAAAGTGATAATTTGATTCATATAGATCAAAGCCTTCCTATTGTATATATAAAAATAAAAGTAAAAGATGATTCAAAATCGGAAAAAGCTGAATTTGCTATTATTTGGAATGAAATACTTGATAGAGATTGGAATGAAGAAATAGCAGATGATAATATAATAAATATTGATATTGAACAGAAACCAGCGGTAGAGCCAGAAGTTGGTTCTTCTATAAAAGAAAATTCTGAGTCAAAGAATTATAAAACACTAATAATTGTCACAAGTGTATTGGCTATTGTTATAGTAGTTACAATTATATTTGTTATAGCAGGAAGAAATAAAAAGTAGAGAGAATAGAATAAAAAGAAATCATCAAAAATAATAAAAAAATGTCAAATTATGATTGAAATATATGAAGATAAATGATATACTATCTATAAGTTTTTAAAACTTGTAGATAGTATTTTTATTAAAATTTGAAAGGAAAAATATAATAAAATTGAAAGATATAAAAATAATTGTGGCTACACATAAAAAATATCAAGTTCCAAAAGACGAAATATATTTACCTTTACATGTTGGAAGTGAAGGAAAAGCAGATATAGGTTTTGAAAAAGATAACACTGGTGATAATATTTCAATTAAAAATCCATATTTTTGTGAGCTTACAGGACTTTATTGGGCTTGGAAAAATTTAGAAAGCGATTATATAGGTCTAGTTCATTATCGAAGATACTTTTCTAAGAAAAATTGCTTTTTAAAAAGTGAAGACGAAAAATTTAAAAGAGTTTTAAATAGAGAAGAAGTAGAAAAACTTCTTGATAATAATGATATTATTTTACCAAAAAAGAGAAATTATTTTATTGAAAATGTTTATAATCATTATAAACATACAATGTATATTGAGCCTTTAGATATGGCTGGAAATATTATAAAAGAAAAATATCCAGAATATTTTGAAGAATTTGAAAATTTGAAAAAAACTACAAAGCTTCACGCTTTTAATATGTTTATAATGAAAAGACAGTATTTTGAAGAATATTGTGAGTGGCTTTTTGATATATTGTTTGAACTTGAAAGGAAAATAGATTTTTCAAAATATGATGATTTTCATTCAAGATTCTTTGGAAGAATTTCTGAAAGACTTTTAGATGTATGGATCAAAACTAAAAAATATAACTACAAAGAAGTTAAAGTTATAAATATGCAAAAAGTAAATTGGTTCAAAAAAGGAGGTTCCTTTTTAATAGCTAAATTTACTGGAAAAAAATACAAAAAAAGTTTTTAAAAATAATGTAAAAAATGTCAATTTTTGGTTGAAAAATATAATAATAAATGATATACTATCTATGAATTTTTGAAAATTTGTAGATAGTATTTTTGCTTGATAAAAGGAGTTTTCAATGAATTATAAAGTAAATAAAATAATTTCAAAATTCGAAAATTATGAATATGTTTCTTTTGATTTATTTGATACATTGATAAAAAGAGATGTTTCTTCACCAAAGAAAATTTTTTATATTATTGAAAATGAATATTATAAAAAATATAATAAAAAGATAGAGAATTTTGTTAATGATAGAATTTTAGCCGAAAAAGAAGCTATAAATAAATTTGAAAACAGAGAGCCTAATATAGATGAGATATATCAATGTTTTAAAGATTATCAAAAAGATGATTTAGAAAAATTAAAGGAAATTGAAGTAAATACTGAAATTGACTTTTGTAACATAAATAATTTATTTTTTCCAATATATGAATTTTGTTTAAAAAGTAAAAAGAAAATTCTTATTACATCAGACATGTACTTGAACAAAAAATATATAGAAAAAATTTTAAAAAAATGCAACATTTCTTATGATTATTTGTTCTTATCTAATGAGGAAAAATGTAGTAAATATACTGGAGAACTATATAAAAATATATTAAAAAAATTAAACATAACATCAAATCAGATAATACATATAGGAGATTCTAAAAGAGCTGATTTTATAAATCCTCGAAGATTTGGAATAAAATCAATTTTAATACCAAAACATGTTGATAATCTGAGATATTTTGATAAAGATAAATTAGATATTTTAGATTATAATATTTTAAATAGTTTTATAAATAATAGAATAGATCCTGAAAGTGATATATATTATAGAATTGGTTATGAAACTTTAGGACCTCTTCTATACGGTTATACAAAATGGCTTATTAATAGTTTAAAGAAAAATAATATTGAAAAAATATTCTTTTTATCTAGAGAAGGAAACTTATTGAAAAAAGCGTTTGATTTAATGAATGATGACGAAAATATTAAATCAAACTATTTGTATGTTTCTAGAAGAAGTGTTAGAGTTTCACTTTTGAAAAATGTAAGTTCACTAGAAGAAACTAAAAAAGTATTAAGACTTAAAAGAGATACCAATTTAAAAGAATTTTTTGAATTATTAGGATTAGATTATAATAATTATGAAAATTTATTAAAAGAATTTAATTATTCCGTAACAGATGATATTAGTAAAATAAGTGATTTTAATAAATTTTTTGATAAAATATTAAATGATGTAAAAAATGTTAATTTAGAAAAAGAAAAAAATTTAATAAAATATTTGAATCAAGAAAAGTTTGGCGGAATTATTGCTGTTTCTGATGTTGGATGGGTTGGAACTATACAAAAATCTTTGCAAGAGGTTTGTAAAAGTGATGCCTTTATAACAGGTTTTTACATTGGAAAGAGTGATAAGTCAAATGAAATGATTAATGATAAAGAATTAATTAAAAATTTCTTATTTAATGATAACTCAATTTATGAATACAAAATGGTACACAGTTTTTTGAATTTATTTGAAAGTTTCTTTTTGGCACAACATGGAACAACTTTAGGCTATGAAGAAAAAGACAATAAAATTATTCCTGTTCTTGATGAGTATGAATATCAAGAGAATGAAAAAAGGAGTTTTTTTAATATTCAAAATGGAGCTATTCAATTTATTAATGATTTTATAGGCTCAAAAATTAACGAATATTCTAATATTGATTATAAAATTGCTTTTAAAAATATCCTTAAATTGGGAAGTTGTCCATCATCTGATGATTTAAAATTATTTAGAAATATAGATTATGTAGAAACAACAAAATTAAAATTTATAGATTCTAAAAGTTTATTTTATTATATTTTTCATTTAAAAGAAATGTGTAAAGATTTTTCAAATTCTAGATGGAAAATAGGTTTTTTAAAGTCTGTATTTAGAATAAATATAAATTACTATAAATTATATTCATTTTTGTTAAAAATTGACGAGAGCAAAAAGGAGAAAATTAAATGAAAAAAGTTTTAATACTTGGAATGACATCTATAGTAGGTGGAGTTGAAACTTTTATAATGAATTTATATAGATATATAGATAAAACAAGGTTTCAAGTAGATTTTCTGGTTTTAGGAAAACTTGAAGGTCAATATAGAGAACAATTAAGTAAAGATAAAAATGTAAAAATATTTGAAGTTGAACATATGAAAAGACATCCAATAAAAGCAATAAAGAAAATATTTAAAATTTATAAAGATAATAAATATGATATTATTCATATGAATATAAATTCATCTACACCAGTTTTATATACTTTACCAAGTAGATTATATAATAAAAATGTTAAAATAATTGCTCATAGTCATAATACTAATAATAAAACAAGTTTAAAACATATTATATTTAGACCATTGTTGAATTTATATACTGATGAATTTTTAGCTTGCTCAAATTTAGCTGGGCAGTATATGTATGGAAAAAAAATAGCAAATAGTAAAAAATTAAAAATATTAAATAATGGGATTACAGTAAATAAATATATATATAATGAGGAAATTAGAAATAAATTAAGAGAAAAGTTTAACATAGATAAAAGGACATTAGTAATAGGTCATATTGGAAGATTCTCGGAACAAAAAAATCATGAATTTATTATTGATTTTTTCAATGATATAATAAATAGAAAAAAAATAACTTGCAAATTAGTATTAGTTGGAACTGGAGAAAATGAAGATAATATAAAAAATATTGTAAAAGAAAATGATTTAGAAAAATATGTTTTATTTTTAGGACTACAAAAAGATACAAGTGAGCTTTATCAAATGTTTGATATATTCATTCTTCCATCATTATATGAAGGATTGCCGATTGTAGGAATAGAGGCTCAAACTTCAGGATTACAATGTTTATTTTCTAATAATATTACAACAGAAGTAGATATAACTGATAATTGTAAATTTTTACCACTGAAAAAAGAAATATGGGTTGAAAATATTGAAAACTTTAAAATATATAATAGATTGAATATGGAATCAAAAATAAAATCTGCAAAATATGATATTGCTACCATAATAAAAGAAATTGAAAATATATATGAAATATAGAAAGGAAGTTATTTAGTGATGGAAGTATATACTATAATGTTTATAATTGGATGTATTTTCGCAATATTTGCTGATATAAGTAAAAATAGTAAATATAAAAAATTAGTATATACTTTATTAGCTTTTTTACCATTTATTCTTGTTGCTTCAATAAGATATGATGTTGGAACAGATTACATGTTTAGATACGCTCCAGATTACCAAAAAATGGTTTTAGGAAATGATGTTGGAAATTTAGAGCCACTATTTAAAATTATTATAAAATGTTGTATTTTCTTTTCAAAAGATTATTCTATTTTATTTGTTGTGACGGCTTCAATAATGTATTTACTTATAGGAATAACTGTTTATAAAAATTCTAAAAATATTTTATTAAGTATATTAGTATTTTTCTTAGGAACATATTTTTTCCAATCACTAAATTTAGTAAGACAATTTTTAGGAATGTCAGTTATGTTTTTTGCTTATAAATATATTATAGACAAAAAATATTTAAAATGGTTTGTTTGCTTGTTTGTTGCTTCTATGATACATACAAGTTGCTTAATATTTATAATTACTTTATTTTTTAGTAAAAAAGTATTTAAGGTGCATTGGTTAATTATTCTTGTATTGTTAACATGTTGTATTGGCTATCCAATGATGAAATGGGTATTATTTATTTTAGGAAAATCTAATAATGTAAATATTCAAAAATATACTAATTATATTTCTTGGAATGAAAAAGGATTACACTTAACAGCTATTGTTCCAGAAATATTAATTTATATATATTATTATATAATTTATTTGAATAATAAAGAAAAAATTAGTAGAGAAGGGACTTATTTAATAAATTCACAATTTATAACTATAATATTTCTTTTCTTTAATATATATAGTTCATTATTTTATAGAATTTTATTAATGTTTTCATTTTTTCAAATTTTATCAATACCATATTTTTGGAATATTTATCATTTAGAAAATAATTCTATACGATACACAAAAAATATTATAACTTTTAATACAATTTGTTGTATTACTATAATTATGATATTATCTTTAAGAATGATATATTCAAGTTTTATAAAAAATAATAATGAAATTTTACCATATAAAACAATTTGGGAAAGAGAGTGAAATATGAAAAAGAATATATATGTTATGACTCATAAAATAGCTGGTATGAATTTTCCAAAAATGTATATACCATTATTAGTAGGAAGTTATAATAAAGATTCAAAAGGTATTTTAAGAGATGATACAGGTGATAATATATCTAATAAAAATGAGAATTATTGTGAATTAACTGGTTTATACTGGATATGGAAAAATAGTGACTCAGATATAATTGGACTATGTCATTATCGTAGATTTCTTTCAAAAAATTTTTTAACAAATAACTCTAAATATTTTTTAAATGAAAGAGATATTGATAAAATTTTTGAAAAATATAATTTGATATTACCAAAAAAATTCTATTACAAAAATAGTGTAAGAGATAATATTAGGATTGCTCCAAATAAAGAAGATATGAGAGTTTTAAGAAAGGTAATAGAATCTCTTACTCCAGAATATTTAGATAGTTTTGATCAATATTTGAATAGACAATATACTTATTTTTGTAATATAATGATTACAAAAAAAGAAATTTTAGACGAATATTGTGAATGGTTATTTAAAATTTTATATAAAACAGAAGAAGTTTTAGATCCAAGTACTTATTTAAATGATAATTATAGAAAGAGAATGTTTGGTTTTTTATCTGAAAGGTTACTTAATATTTGGATTATAAAAAATAAAGATAAGCTAAAAATAAGAGAAGTTCCAATGGTTAATCTTCAAGAAAGTTTTATAAAAAAAATAAAACATACACTATGTCAGATGAGAAATAAAATATTTTTTAAATTGAGGTTTTATAAATGAATGAATTACAAAAATGTGAATTTAATATACTTCAAAAAACAATAAATTTTTTGAATAAAAACAATTTAAATTATTTTCTAGTTGGGGGATCTTTATTAGGTGCTATTAGACATAAAGGTTTTATTCCTTGGGATGATGACATTGATATCGGAATGAGAAGAGATGACTATGAAAAACTAATTGAGATTTGTCGAGAAAATGATGGATATATTTCTGAAAATTTACAATTTATAGCTGTTGATCTTGGAAATAGTATATATCCTTATGCAAAAATCATAGATAAATCTATAAAGATTAAATCAGAAAATGGACTAGATGATTATTTATGGTTAGATATTTTTCCATTTGAATTTTTGCCAGAAAGTAATTTAAAAACAGTAATATTGTATAAAAGAGAAAAATTTTTGGAAAAAATGTTATACATAAAAAACTTAAATTCAGAGTTTTTAAAAGAGACTTCAAAAAATCGTGTAAAATACTTTTTCAAAAAAGTAATATATAATCTTGTTCTAAAAAGAATAGAAAATTATTCTATAGCTGAAAAAATGAGCAAGATTGCTAAAAAAGTTAATGAAAAAAATAAAAATTCTAAATATTCTGGATGTTTAGTATGGGGATATGGAAAAAAAGAAAAAATTCTTACAGAAGATTTAGATCTTATAAATATGAGTTTTGAAGGAAAAGAGGTTACGGTTATAAAAGGTTATGATAATTATATGAGAGCTCTTCATGGAGATTATATGAAATTACCTCCAGAAGAAAAAAGAGTATCACATAAATTTCAAATAATAAAATTAGATAAATAATTTAAAGGAGAAAATTTAATGAATATTGGAATTATAATTGCAGGTGGAACAGGTTCTAGAATGGGACAAGATATTCCAAAACAGTTTTTGAATGTGGGAGAAAAACCAATAATTATATATACTTTAGAAGCTTTTCAAAAACATCCTAGTATAGATGCAATAATTGTTGTATGTATTAAAGGTTGGGAAAATATTTTATCATCTTATGCAAAACAATTTAATATTACAAAATTAGTTTCTATTGTTGAAGGCGGAAAATATGGTCAAGAGTCAATAAAAAATGGAATTGATGAAGCAAATAGAAAATTTAAACCAAATGATATAGTTTTAATACATGATGCAATAAGACCAATGGTTTCTGAAGAAATTATTTCTGATAATATAACAAAATGTAATTTGTATGGAAATGCTACAGCAATAGTTCCTTGCACAACAGTTGTTTTAGGAAAAACAACTGATGAATATTCAGAAGAAATAGTAGATAGAGATAAAATATTATTAACTCAAACACCACAAGCTTTTGTTTTAAAAGATATTTTGTCAGCTCATGAAGAAGCTAAAGAAAAGGGAATAATAAATTCTACTGCTAGTTGTGTTCTTTATTCTCAATTAGGAAGAAAAGTATATTATTCAATTGGTTCAGAAACAAATATAAAGCTTACTAGACCTGCAGATATTGAAATATTTAAAGCTTTATTAAATATTAATAAATCAGAATGGATGAAATAGTATGTTAATTGATAATAAATTATATTTAGAAGACATAATTGAAACTTCTGAATATGAAATAGAATGGAAAAAATTAAAAGGTAAAACAATTTTATTCACAGGAATAACAGGTTTAATTGGAAGATATTTTGTAGATTTAATTATGTATAAAAATAATACAGATAATCTTCAATGCAGAATAATAGGAATAAGTAGAAATGAAAATAAAATAAAAGAGCTTTTTCCAAAATATTTAGAAAATGAATATTTTAAATATTATTCACAAGATATTGTGGAAAAAATCTGTATAGATGATAAAATCGATTATATAGTTCATTCAGCTAGTAATACGCATCCTTTATTATATAGTAGTGATCCTATTGGAACTATAACTACAAATACATTAGGAACAAAAAATCTTTTAGATTTAGCTTTGGAAAAAAATATAGAAAAATTTATATATTTATCTTCTTTTGAAGTTTATGGAAAAGTAGAAAATAAAGAGGAAATATTTGAAAATGATTTTGGAGTTGTTGATTGTACAGTTTTAAGAAATTGCTATCCAGAAAGTAAAAGAATAGGAGAAAATTTGTGTATAGCTTATTCAGAGCAAAAAAATTTAAATTGCTCAATATTAAGACTCTCAAGAGTTTTTGGACCAACAATGAATGTTCAGTCGAGCCTAGCTACGGCTCAATTTATAAGAAGTGGAGTTAATAATGAGGATATTATTTTAAAAAGTGAGGGAACTCAGAAATATTCTTATAATTATGTTTCAGATGTAGTAACTTCAATATTAACAATATTGCTTTTTGGAAAAAATAAAGAGGCTTATAATGTTTCAGATGAAAAATTTGATATAATGTTAAAAGATTTTGCTAGAATTGTTGCTGATTATTCTAATAAAAAGGTTATATTTGACCTACCAACAGAAATAGAGCAAAAGGGGTACTCAAACTCTGTTATGACAATTTTAAATTCTAAAAAAATAAAAACTTTAGGATGGAAATGTAGTAAAGACATTAAATATAGAATAACTCAAACTATAGATATTCTAAAAAAATAATAATTAATTTATAAGGATTGGAGAAATGTATGTACGACTATTTAGTAGTTGGCTCTGGATTATTTGGATCTATATTTGCTAGAGAAATGAATAAAAAAGGAAAAAAATGTTTAGTTATTGATAAAAGAAATCATATTGGAGGAAATATTTATACAGAAGAAATAGAAGGTATAAATGTTCATAAATATGGAGCTCATATTTTTCATACAAGTAATAAAGAAGTTTGGGAGTATATAAATCAATTTGCTGAATTTAATAGATATACAAATTCACCAATTGCTAGATATAAAAATGAAGTTTATAATTTGCCTTTTAATATGAATACTTTTAATAAGCTTTGGGGAGTTTTTACACCTAAAGAGGCAAAGAAAAAAATTGAAGAAGAATTGAGAAATGCAAATATCGGTGAGCCCAAAAATCTTGAAGAGCAAGCAATTAAACTTGTTGGAAAAACAATTTACGAAAAATTAGTAAAAGGCTATACGGAAAAACAATGGGGAATGAAAGCAAGTGAGCTTCCAAGCTTTATTATAAAAAGATTACCAGTTAGATTTACTTATGATAATAACTATTTTAATGATAAATATCAAGGAATTCCAATTGGTGGTTATACAAAAATAATTGAGAAAATGTTAGATGGAATAGATGTTAAATTAAATTATGATTATTTTGATCATAAAGAAGAGTTAGATAAGCTAGCTAAAAAAATAGTTTTTACTGGACCTATTGACAAATATTTTGGTTTTTGTTATGGTGAATTAGAATATAGAAGCGTTAGATTTGAAACTGAAGTTTTAGATATGGAAAATTATCAAGGAAACGCGGTTGTAAATTATACAGAATATGAAGTTCCATATACTAGAATTATTGAACATAAACATTTTGAATTTGGAACTGGACCAAAAACTGTAATTTCTAGAGAGTATTCAGACAAATGGACTTTAGATAAAGAACCATATTATCCTATAAATAATGATAAAAATAATGAATTATATTTGAAATATAAAAAATTAGCTGATGAAAAAGAAAATGTAATATTTGGCGGTCGTTTAGGACAGTACAAATATTATGATATGGACAAGGTTATTGAAGAGGCGTTGAAGCTAGCAAATGAAGTTGAAAAAAATTAAATATAGTGTTATACTATTCTTAATTTTTGAAAGGAAAAAATTATAAATGGATGACAATGATATTAAAGTTAGTATATGTTGTATCACATATAATCAAGAAAAATATATAAGAGATGCTATAGAAAGTTTTTTGAGTCAAAAAACTAATTTTAAATATGAAATTATAATTAGAGATGATGCAAGTACAGATAATACAGCTAAAATTGTTAAAGAATATGAAGAAAAATATCCTGATATTATTCATGGAATTTATGAAAAAGTGAATGGATTTAAAAGAGGGGTAAAGAGAGCTATTAATGTTACATTCGAGATAGCAAAAGGAAAATATATAGCTATTTGCGAAGGTGATGATTATTGGACTGATGAGAATAAACTACAAATTCAATATGATTATATGGAAAAACATCCAGATTGTAGTTTTTGTTTTCATAATGCAGTTATATATGACGAAGAAGTTAAAAAGAATACAGTTAATTTTATTCCTAGATATAAAAAACAATTAAAATATTTAAAAAAAGATAATATATATAATGTTGGAGAATTAGCACTATTAGATCAAATTCCAACAGCTTCATATTTTTTCTATAATAGTAACAATTGGCCAAATTGGTTTTTTAATTGTATAGTTGGGGATTTACCTTTACAATTAATAAGAACAAATGATGGATATGCCTATTATATAGATAAAGTTATGTCTGCCTATAGAATTGGTACTAATATAT
Organism: uncultured Clostridia bacterium; assembly: GCA_947585105.1. Classification (GTDB taxonomy): domain Bacteria; phylum Bacillota; class Clostridia; order TANB77; family CAG-508; genus Scatovivens. The sequence goes on along the minus strand of CANPWV010000011.1, from coordinate 18,796 downwards.
CGATGATGGATAAATTTAGAAGAGAAAATAGTGATGTTAATAAAGTTATAAATAGAATAAATGGATATATATATATTTATAAAAATGTTAATGAAATGACTGATTATAAATATGATAAAGATTTGAAAATAATAATTAATGATTTAATTGTTTCTAAATTAATATTAAGTCCTCCAGATAGTCTGACAGAAGAAGAAAAAATGGCTTTAAGTGATTCAAAACTAACAAGAAAAATTAAATATTTTTTAAATAAACATTTTTCAGTACTATATCAATTTTTAAGAAAAACAAAACACAAATTAACTAAAAGAAAAAAATAAAGCAGGAGTATAAAATGAATAAAAAAATTTTAGTTACACAATCATCTATTCCAACAATAGAAGAATACATAGAAGAAATAAGACATATATTTGAAAGTAAATGGCTTACAAATATGGGAGAAAAACATAAAGAATTAGAGAAAAATTTAAAAGAATATCTAGGAGTTAAAAATATTTCGCTATATACAAATGGTCATATGGCTTTATATATCGCTATAAAATCATTTAATTTTCCAGAAGGAAGTGAAGTAATTACAACTCCATATAGTTTTTCTTCAACAACACATGCTATTGTTCAAAATAATTTAAAACCAGTTTTTTGTGATATAAATGAAGAAGATTATACAATAGATGTAAGTAAAATAGAAAGTTTAATTACTGACAAGACAGTTGCGATTCTTCCAGTTCACGTATATGGACATGTCTGTGATGTAGAAAGAATTGATGAAATAGCAAAAAAACGTAATTTAAAAGTTATTTATGATGCTGCTCATGTTTTTGGAGTTAAATATAAAGGTCAAAGTATAGCAAATTATGGAGATATTTCAATGTTTAGTTTTCATGCTACAAAAGTATTTAATACTATTGAAGGTGGAGCTTTAGTATATAATGATGACGAAAAAAGATTAGTTTTAGAAAGACTAAAAAACTTTGGAATTAATGGACCAGAATGTGTTGATATGGTTGGAACTAATGCTAAAATGAATGAGTTTTGCGCAGCTATGGGAATTTGTAATTTAAGACATGTAGATAATGAAATTTCTAAAAGAGAAAAAGTTTATAATAGATATTTAGAAAGATTAAATAATATTTCTGGAATAAAAGTTTCTCGGAGTTCAAATTAATACTAAGCCGAATTATGCTTATTTTCCTGTAATATTTGATAAAAGTGTTTTTGGAAAAGACAGAAATGAAGTTATGGAGGAATTAGAAAAAGAGAATATACTTACAAGAAAATATTTCTATCCGTTAATTAATGATTATGATTGTTATAAAGATAAGTATGACAGTAAAGATACACCAGTAGCAAAAAAAATATCTGACAACGTTTTAACAGTTCCTATGTATGCTGATTTGAGTTTAGAAGATGTTGACAGAATTTGTGATATAATTTTGAAAGAGGGATAATTCTATATGAGAAAAAATATATTAGTTTTTCCATGTGGTTCGGAAATAGGATTAGAAATACATAACTCAGTTAAATATTCTACATACTTTAATTTAATTGGAGCAAATTCTATAGATGATCATGGAAAGTTTATATATGATAATTATATTTCTGGATTACCATTTGTTAATGAAAATGAGATAGTTCCTGCTTTAAGAAATATAGTATTTAAATATAAAATTGATGCGATATATCCAACTATGGATATGGTTATTACAAAATTAAAAGAAAAAGAAGAAGAAATAGGATGTAAAATAATATCTTCTCCATTAGAAACAGTTGAAACTTGTTTATCAAAAGAAAAAACATATAAATTATTACAAAATATTATTAATATTCCAAAACAATATAACAATATTAATGAAATAAAAGAATACCCAATTTTTGTGAAGCCAAAAATAGGCTATGGGGCTATTGGAACAAAAAAAATTAATAATGAAGATGAATTAAAAGATTTTATAAAAAATAGTGATAATGATAATTTAATTTTAGAATATCTACCGGGAGAAGAATATACTATAGATTGTTTTACAGATAAAAATGGAAAAATGATTTATGCTTCTGCTAGAGGAAGAAACAGAATTAAAAATGGAATAAGTGTTAATACTTCTTTTGTTTCTAACCAAGAAGAATATATAGAATTTGCTAAAAAAGTTAATTTGAAAATGAAGTTTAGAGGTGCTTGGTTTGTACAAGTAAAAAGAAATAAAAATGGAGAGCTTACTTTATTAGAAGTGGCTGCAAGATTAGGTGGATCATCTAGCTTATGTAGAGGAATAGGTATTAATTTTGCTCAAATGACATTATTTGATTTCTTTGATTATGATGTGAATATTTTAAAAAATGACTATAATATTGTTATGGATAGAGCCTTTGATAATGTATACAAATGTGATGTTAATTATGATGTGATTTATGTTGATTATGATGATTGTTTAATATTAGATAAAAATAGAGTTAATACAGAATTAGTTTCATTTTTGTATAAATCACTAAACAGTAATAAAAAAATTATTTTACTAACAAAACATAAAGGAAATTTAAAACAGGAATTAAAGGAATTTAGAATATTAGAAATTTTTGATGAAATAATTCATATCGAAGATGATGACGAAAAATATAAATATATTAAAGAAGCAAATTCTATTTTTATAGATGATTCATTTTCAGAAAGAAAAAAAGTTAAAGACAATCGAAATATATTTGTATTTAGTCCAGATATGATTTGTACTTTATTATAAGTAATATGGAGGAATATCAATGATAAAAACTAATGTAACAAAAATTGTTCAACAAAGATTATTAGAAATGGCGAAAATCATAACAGAAATATTAGATAAAAATAATATACCATATATGATAACTTATGGAACTTTATTAGGTGCTGTTAGACATCAAGGTTTTATTCCTTGGGATGATGATTTTGATTTATTTTTGTTTGATGATTCTTACGAAAAAGCTATTAAAATATTAGATAAAGAATTACCAAAAGATATGTTTTTGGAATATTACCATTCTGAACCAAAATATTTTCATCAGTGGGCACATGTTAAAGATTTAAATAGTGAAGTAATATGTGAAGAATTTCCCCAAGATAACATTTATACTCATAAAGGAATTAGTATTGATTTATACAAAGCTGTTAAAATGAAATTTTGTGAAGTAAACAATTTTTTAGAAGAGGAAAATAAAAAATATTTAGAAAGAAGAAAAGCTATAAATCTTCTGACTGACGAAGAATATGAAAAAAGAATAAAAAAGATAAATGAAAAGTTGAATAAAACTGAAGATTTTGAAAATGAAAATGATGACGAAAATAGATTAGTATATTGTGCAGTTACTTCAGGAATGAAACATATTAATGAGGAAGATATTTTTCCATTAAAAAAATATAAATTTGAAAATCTTGAATTTTATGGACCTTCTAATGCAAATAAAATTTTAAAATATACTTTTGGAGATTATATGAAATTACCTCCAATTGAAAATCGAAAATCTCATTATAGTTCAGTAATTTTTTTCAATAAATAAGGAAATAAAACATGAGTAAAACTGTAACAAAACAAAATGTAATGTCTAACTTAATATGGAGATTCGCTGAGCGTTGTGGGGCTCAGCTTGTGGCTTTTGTAGTTTCAATTGTATTAGCTAGAATTTTAAGTCCAAACGAATATGGAACAGTTGCGTTAGTAACTGTTTTTACAACTTTATTTCAAGTTTTCGTAGATAGTCGGACTTGGAAATAGCTTAATACAGAAGAAAGACGCGGATGATACGGATTTTTCTACAGTATTTTATACAAATATTATTTTTTGTGTAATATTATACATAATTATATTTTTAATTTCTCCACTTATTGCTAATTTCTATAATAAGCCTGAACTTACTTTATTAACAAGAGTTTTAGGAATTACTATTTTGATTTCAGGAATTAAAAATGTTCAACAAGCTTATGTTTCAAGAAATATGATGTTTAAAAAGTTCTTTTTTTCTACTTTATTTGGAACAATTACAGCGGCTATAATTGGAATAATAATGGCTTTAAATGGATTTGGAGTTTGGGCTTTGGTTGCTCAACAATTAATCAATTTAGCAATAGATACATTAATTTTATGGATTACTGTAAAATGGAGACCAAAGTTATTATTTTCTTTTAAAAGATTAAAACAATTATTTTCTTATGGATGGAAATTATTAGTTTCAGCTGTTTTAGATACAGCTTATAATGATATTAGGCAATTAATTATTGGAAAATTATATACCTCTTCAGATTTAGCTTATTATAATAAAGGAGATCAATTTCCTAGAGTTATTGTAAATAATATAAATACTTCTATTGATAGTGTTTTGTTACCAACTATGTCAAAAGAACAAGAAAATAAAGAACGAGTAAAAGAAATGACACGAAAGTCAATTAAAATGAGTGTATATATAATGGCTCCACTTATGATGGGATTAGCTTTTTGTAGTAACAATATAATAAAGATTGTTTTAACTGATAAGTGGCTTCCGGCCGTTCCATTTTTATGTGTCTTTTGCATTACATATATGTTTTACCCGATTCATACTGCTAATTTAAACGCAATAAAAGCGGTTGGTAGAAGTGATTTATTTTTGAAACTTGAAATATTAAAGAAAGCTGTAGGCTTAACTTTACTATTTATAACAATGAATATAAGTGTTATGGCTATGGCCTATAGTTTAATTGTAAGTAGTATTCTATCTCAAATTATAAATTCTTGGCCAAACAGAAAATTATTGAATTATGGTTATTTGCAACAATTAAAAGATATTTTGCCAAGTATTTTACTTGCTGTGTTTATGGGTGGAGTTGTTTATTTATTTAACTTTTTACCAATAAGACCATTAATAATATTAGCAGTTCAAGTTATTACAGGAATATTAATTTATTTATTAGGATCAATTATATTAAAAATAGATTCTTTCAAATATATGATTGATACTTTAAAAGGATTTAAGAAGATATAAACAGTATATGGCAGTCTTTAAAAGACTGCCATATTTTAGATTATTGACTAAGCTATTAAATTGTCGAAAATAGTAGAATTATTTCATATTTTTATCTTCTATTTGTGAAATTAAATTTACCCTATCTTCGTGTCTTCCGCCTTCAAATTCTGTTTCAAGCCAAATTTTTAAGATATTTTTTGCTTCACTTGCTGTTACATAATCAGCTCCAAAAGCTAAAATATTACTATCATTATGTAATCTTGAAAATTTTGCTATTGTTTCATTATGGCAAAGAGCACATCTAATTCCTTTAAATTTATTTGCACAAATAGACATTCCTATTCCAGAACGACATATTAATATTCCTCTATCACATTGTTTTGATTGTACTTCCTCTGAAACTTTTTCTGCGGTATAAGGATAATCGATTCTTTCTTCTAGAGTACAGCCCATATCTTTATATGAAATTTTTTTTTCATCTAAGTATTTTTTAATTTCTTCTTTTAATGAATAACCGCTGTAATCGCAACCAATTGCTATCATATTAAATTTATTCCTTTCCATATATTTTTTTGTTAAGTATATCATAAATTAGTTTTTGTTACAATAATTATTTATAAAAGTAAAGATAAAACTTTAAAAATATTAGAAAAATGTTGTCAAAAACATTAGAATATTATATAATAAACAAAAAATAAATTTTGAAAAGAAAAAATTAAAAATGTAAAAATTATATGAATTAGTATATTGAGAGGAGATAAAATGAAAATAAGTGCAATAATATTGGCAGGTGGTGTAGGAAGCCGAATGAAAAGTAATATTCCAAAGCAATTCATTGAAATAGATGGAACACCAATAATTGTAAATACAATTAGAAATTTTGAAAAAAACGAAAGAGTAAATGATATTTTAGTAGTATGCTTAAAAGATTGGATTCCACACATGAAATTATTAGTAGAAAAATATAAATTAAGTAAAGTAAAATATGTTATAGAAGGTGGAAAAACAGGACATGATTCAACTAGAAATGGTATATTATATTTAAAAGATAAAATAGAAGATAACGATTTTGTTATAATACATGATGCTGCGCGTCCATTAATTCCTCAATTAATTATTAATGATATGTTGAATAAAGCTATAAAAAATGGAAATGCATGTACTGCTATTCAATGTCATGATACTGTTATAGAAACAGAAGATCAAATTTCAGGAAATTCACAAATTGAACGCAGTAAGATTATGAGAGTTCAAACACCACAAACATATAGATATGATTTAATAAGAAGTTTATATGAAAGAGCTGAAAAAGACAATAAACATGATTTCGTTTATGCAAATACAATGGCAATAGAATATGGAACAAGAATTTATTTTTCAGCTGGATTTGATTGCAATATAAAAATAACAACAAAAGAAGATATTGCATTTTATAAAGCAATGAAAAAATTTTCAGAGGAGGAATTAACTAAATGATATTAAGCAGTATTGAAAGAGAAGAATTGCTTAGATATTTTGAAACTTATAATTTTACAGAATATTTAAAAAATAAAAATATTTTAATAACTGGAAGCAATGGATTGTTAGGTTCAGGAATAATAAAATGGATTCTTTTAGAAAATGAAATCTACAATACTAATTGTCATATTTTTGCTTCAACAAGACATCCAGAAAATAAGTTTGACTATATTGAAGAAAAAGATAATATAACTATGTGCTTGTTTGGTAAAGAGAAAGAAGAAGTAAAAAATGAAAAAATAGATTATATTATACATTTAGTAGCACCAACTGATAAAACATTTTTTATTTCTAAACCGGTAGAAACAATACGAGTTATTATTGATGAAACAGAAAAAATATTGGAACTTGCCAAAGAAAGAAATTCTACAATGTTGTATGCTTCTTCTTCAGAGGTTTATGGTTCTCCAAATGAAAAAGAGCCAATAAATGAAAATTACGTAGGAACTATAAATAGTTTGGATGTGAGAAATGGATATCCTATTGGAAAAAAAGCTGCTGAATTTTTATGTTTTGCTATGAATAAAGAATATAATGTAGATGTAAAAATAGCAAGACCATCTACAATTCAAGGTTTGTTTCAACCTTATTGTGAAACAAGACTTTCCAATGAGATATTAAGATGTGTAGTCGAAAATAAAAATCTTGTAATGAAAACGGATGGTACATCTAGGAGAGCTATTATATATACTTTAGATGCAATTTCAGCCATGTTAATAATATTATTTAAAGGAAAATCTGGAGAGGCTTACAATATTACAAATTCAAATTTATTTTTAACAATGAAGGAATTAGCAGAAAATGTTTTTAAAGAATTTAATTCTAATTTGAAAATTGAATATGAAATTCATAATAGAGAAGAAAATGGATATTTATCACATTTTGAATTTTTGCAGAGTACGGAAAAAGTTGAAGCTCTTGGTTGGAAGCCAATTTCAAATTTGACAGATATGTATAAAGTTGATATAGAAAGGTTTAAGGAAATAAAGATATGATTATTGATAATATTAACTATCCTAAAGATTTAAAGAAATTAAATAAAAATGAATTAGTAGAATTATCTAATGAAATTAGAGAGCTCTTAATAAATAAAGCCAGTAATTATGGTGGACATTTAGCATCAAATTTAGGCACTGTTGAATTAACTATAGCGTTACATTATGTTTTTAATTCTCCAGTTGACAAATTTATTTTTGATGTTTCACATCAAAGTTATACACATAAAATTTTGACTGGAAGAAAAAAATCTTGGTTAGATGAAAAAGAATATGGAAAAGTATCTGGATTTACTAACCCAAAAGAAAGCGAACATGATATTTTTAATATAGGTCATACTTCAACATCAATAAGTTTGGCTTGTGGTTTAGCTAAAGCTAGAGATATAAATAAGACTAAAGAAAATATTATTGCTGTAATAGGTGATGCATCTCTTGATGGAGGAGAAGCATTTGAAGCATTAAATTATGCATCCGAATTAAATAGTGGACTCATAATTGTTGTAAATGATAATAATATGTCTATTCCTGAAAATCATGGTGCACTTTGTAATTTGCTTACAGAGCTTAGAAATAGTGATGGTAAAGTTAAAAACAATTATTTTGAATCATTAGGTCTTGATTATGTTTTTGTAAAAAACGGACATGACATAGAATATCTTATCGAAGTTTTTGAAAAAGTAAAGAATACTAAGAAACCTGTAGTAATACATTGTTGTACTACTAAAGGCAAAGGATATTCTTATGCTGAAAATAATAAGGAAAAATATCATTGGACTCATCCATTTAACAGAGAAACAGGTGAGTTCTATACAGCAACAGCTATTCCTAAGGAAAATTATGGAGCGATTGTCGGAAAATACTTAATGGACAAAATAAAAAAAGATTCAAAGGTTGTAGCAGTAACAGCGTCAGTTCCTTCTTATATAGGATTCAATTCAGAAAGACGAAAAGAAGCTGGAAGCCAATTTGTAGATGTAGGAATATCAGAACAAAACGCAGTAACAATGTGTGCTGGAATTGCAAAAAATGGTGGTAAACCAGTGTTTGTAACAGGAAGTTCTTTTTATCAAAGAGCTTATGATCAAATACAACAAGAGATGTGTATAAATAAATGCCCTGCTACAATGTTAGTGTCAGCTTCAGGAATATATGGACATACTAGTGATGCCCATATAGGCTTATATGATATGGTTATATTTGGTAACATTCCCAATTTAATTTATTTGGCACCAACAAATGCTGAAGAATATATAGCAATGTTAGACTGGAGCATAGATCAAAATGATTATCCAGTAGCAATACGTATTCCATGGAACGGAGTAAACCATACTGACAAAGGGGTTCCAAAAGAATATTTATATACAAGATACTCAATTGAAAAAGAAGGAAATACAGTAGCAATTATTGCATTAGGAAGCTTTTATCAATTAGGAGAAAGAGTAGTAAAAAATTTAAAAGAAAAGTACAATATAGATTCAACACTTATAAATCCTAGGTTTATAACAGGAATAGATGAAGAAGTTTTAGAAAAATTAAAAGATAATCATAAATTAATAGTAACATTAGAAGATGGAATAGTATCAGGCGGTTTTGGCTCAAAAATTGCACAATATTACGGATTATCTGACATGAAAGTTTTGAATCGTGGGTTTTCAATGGATATTCCTACAACATTTACAGCAAACGAAATGTTAGAAAAAAATAGATTAACTGAAGAACAAATAATAGAAGATATAAGGAAAATTATTAACTAATATTAATAATTAGACTTTTAAATTAAAAGGTAATAATTTTAATTTGTCAACATTTGTCGTAATTTTTTTACGGCAAATGTTGACTTTTTGCATTAAAGATAATCTTTTAAATAAAATTCTTGTCTTTGATCCAAACTCTTCAGGAAAAAGTAATTTGGGATATGCGTTATTTGATATAGTTGGAGTTTTGACAGATAATAGAATTTCAAATTCTCAAAAAAAGAATTTATATAATGCTGATAGTTCATCAAAAATAATGGAATTTAATTATAAATTCAAATTTGATAATGATATTATTGATTATAATTATAAAAAAGAAGAAAGTTATAATAATCTTATATTTGAAGAAATGTATCTAAATCAAGAATTGATTTATAAGTTTGATTATAAAACAAAACAATTATCTAAAGAAAGCAAATTAGAAAAAATTGGTGCAGATTCTTTAACAACAGATTTATCAACAATATCTATATCATTATTAAAGTTTATAATGAATAATACAGTTCAAGAAAAAGATAGTGTTATAATGAAATTAAATTCATTTGTTAATGGAATGCTTTTGTTTAAATCTCTAGAACACAATGAATATGTTGGACTAGAGACTGGAACTTTTGGAATTAGCGAATGGATCGTAAAAAATAATTTAATAGACGATTTCAATGAATTTATAAACAAATACACAAAAATAAATTCAAAACTTGAAGCAAAAAAATTTTTAAATGAAATTGTTATAACTGAAAAGCATAAATCATATTCCTTGAATTTTGAAGAGGTTGCCTCTTCTGGAACTAAAGCTTTAATTGTATTTTATTTTTGGTATAAAAATTTGGACAGAATAAAATTCTTATATATTGATGAATTTGATGCTTTTTATCATTTTGAATTATCTTTAAATATTTTAAAATTAATTTTAGAATATAAAGATATTCAAGCTATATTAACTTCTCATAATACTCATTTAGCTAATAATGATTTGATGAGACCAGATTGCTATTATATTTTAAAAGATGGAAAATTTAAATCACTTCCTGATTTAACTGAAAGGGAACTAAGACAGGGACACAATTTAGAAAAAATGATGAGACAAGGAGAGTTTGATGAGTAAACCCAGAAAAATATTATTTATAGTAGAAGGAAAAAATTTAGAAAAACTAATTTCTTGCTTAATAGGAAAACAAGATTAATGACTGCAAAAGAGTATGAAGATGTTAAACAAGTAGATATCTTTAATAAAGAAAAGTTAAAAGAAAAGTTAAAAGAAAAGTTGACAATAAACTAAAAAAACAAAAGAAAATTTTTTATAATTTTGTTTGACAAAAGTAATAAAAAATTGTATAATGAGTATACTAAAATAATAATATTGAAAAAATATTATTATTAAGAGGAGATCCTTAGCCTAAATAAGTAAGGTATTATTGAAGAGGAAATCCATAGCCTAATATTTGAAAATAATATTAAAGTATGGTATTTAAAAAGAGCAAAGGCAATAAAAAGCCTTTGCTCTATTCATTTTTAAGGAGATTAAATCTTGAACAAATTAAGATTTTATAGAATTGACATCAATTATATAAAATATTTATATAAATTTGATACTAGAATACAATATAATCCAAATATGGAAAATATGGTATACTAGGTTTTAATAATATGATATTAGAAGAAAAATGTTTAAATTATAGTTCTAATAATAATTGAAAAACTATCAGAAGTATTTATGGAATTGAATTAAAAAAATCTTGAATTTCTGGAATTTTGTGATAAAATGATAAAAAATAGCTGAAATTTTGTGATGAATTTTGATGAATTATAAATTATAAGTGAAGAGGAGAAAAAGATGGAGAAAATAGGGTTTTCACAAGCAAATTTAATAAGAAGTTTTTTTGAGGAGCCAAAGTTTCACATGGCTGATACTTTTTTCGATGGTATGGAAGGAGAAGGATTTGTAGATAATATTAATAATCCTAAATCAGCTGGAGTTATAGCTGGTAAGTGGTTGTTTTTAAATGGAAAATGTGATGAAAAGACGGCTATTGACTTTTTGAAAAATTTACCAGATAATGTCAAAGTTGTAAGTCCTAGTGGCGATTGGGAAAAGTATTGCGAGAGTTATTATGGAAAGAGTGCGGAAAAGTACACAAGATATCTTACAAAAGATAATCAAAAATTTGATGAAAAAGAGCTTCAAAGTTATATAGATAATTTAAATCCAAAATATCATTTGAAATTGATAGATAACGAAATTTATGAAAAAATAGTAAATACAGATTCTTTTTGCACAAATATAGAAATGAACAAAGATTTTAAAAATAAAGGATTAGGCTTTGTTTGCTTGGAAGGTGACGAAATAGTTGGTGCTGTAGTTTCTTGCTTTAGATATAAAAATTCTGTTGAACTAAACATAAAAGTAAATCCAGATAAGAGAAGAGAAGGAATCGGCTCTAGCTTAGATTCAATATTTATTTTAGAGTGTTTGAAAAGAAATATTTATCCTGTTGTAGATTGCGCAAATTTAAATGGCTGGTATTTGGCTCAAAAGGTCGGATATCAAATGAGTTCAAGTTATGATGTGTATTTAATAAAAAAATAAATAAATTTTATAAAAAAGACAGGAATTTTATGATATTGTAAGAATTATATATTAACATCTAATTAAAATATTAATATAATATATTAATAGTAAGATTTAATTAAATTAACTATTTATGTTTTTATAAAGAAGGTAAAACAATGGGAATTATTGTTCAAAAATTCGGGGGAAGTAGCGTTGCAAATATTGATAAATTAAATCAAGTAGCGTCAAAAATCTTAGAGGAAAAAAATAAAGGAAATGATGTCGTAGTTGTTGTTTCAGCTCAGCGGAAAGACTACAGATAGATTGATTTCAGAAGAAAAAGAAATAACTGAAAATTCAAATCCTAGAGAACATGATGTATTAGTTTCAACAGGAGAGCAAATTACAATTTCTAAACTTGCTATGTTATTACAAGAAAAAGGATATTCAGCAATATCTTTAACAGGTTGGCAAATTCCAATTGTGACAAACAGTGAATTTGGAAACAGTAGAATAAGATATATAAATAATGATTCGATTTTCGATTTATTAGAAAGTGGAAATATCGTTGTTGTAGCGGGGTTCCAAGGAGTAGACGAAAATTTGAATATAACAACTTTAGGTCGTGGAGGCTCAGATACAACGGCTGTAGCTTTGGCTGCTAGTTTAAAAGCTGAAAGGTGCGATATATTTACTGATGTAGATGGAGTTTTCGTAACAGATCCAAGAATTGTCGAAAACCCAAAAAAGATAGATAATATTTCTTATGATGAGATGCTAGAGATGGCGAGCTTGGGCGCTAAAGTTCTTCATAATAGATGCGTTGAAATTGGAAAAAAATATAATGTTCCGATTTATGTGAAATCAACATTTGAAAAAATTAATAAAGGAAGCTTGGTTTCTAGCCAAAAATCTTTGGAAGACTTAGTTATCAATGGAGTTGCTAAAGATGACAATATTTCTAGAATAACAGTTGTAGGCCTAGAAAATAAGATGGGTAAGACTTACCAGCTTTTCGATGTTTTGGCTAAAAATAATATAAATGTTGATGTTATTGTTCAAGCGTTTGGCGAGACTTATTCTAAAAATATTACATTTACAGTAAATTCGCTAGATTTGAATAAAACTTTGAAAGTTTTAGAAGAAAATAAAGAACAACTAAATTTCAAAGAGATAATTCATAATGAAAATTTGTCAAAAGTTTCAATAATAGGTGTCGGAATCGCGAATAAGCCTGGGGTTGCTAGTAAAATGTTTGAGGCTCTATATGAGAAAAATATCAACATTCACATGATATCTACATCTGAGATAAAAATTTCAGTTTTGGTTAATATAGAAGAAGCAAATTTGGCTGTAAACGCAATTTATAAAAAATTTTTCTAGATTCTAAAAAACGCTATATACAAGCTTTTCACAAAAATTAAATAAATAAAAAGTAATAAACCAATATTTTAGTTCATATAAACTAATATATTGGTTTTTTATTATATGTAAAGGAGATGTTTAAAAATGATTATTGAAGATAAAAAAGTAACAAGTATTTCAAATCAAAATATTTATTTGGAGAACCGTGAAAAGCTTAATATTAGTGGAGTAAAAGATGTATTAAGTTTTGATGATCAAATGGTTATTTTAGAAACAGAGCTTGGGCTTCTAACAATTAAAGGAGAAAATTTACGAATAAATAAATTGTCAATAGACACTTTAGATGTTTCAATAGATGGAACAATAAATAGCCTGATATATTCAGAAAATAGCGGAGATAAAAAGACTGGAAAAGGCGGATCATTTTTAAATAAATTGTTTAAGTAAGAGGTATTTTTATGAGCGTTTCAGAGCAATCAAGAAATTTTTGCTTGTTCTTTATTATAGGTCTTTTTATAATGTTCATCTTTGACTTGTTTAGAGGTTTTAGAAAAAATTTCAAAATAAGTGATTGGCTGGTAGATTTGCAAGATGTTTTGTTTTTGGCAATTTCTGGATTCATGTTTTTCAGAAGCGTGGTAGTTTTTAATAACGGAGAACTCAGATTCTATCTTGTTTTTTCAACATTTTTAGGAATTATAACTTATTCTTTGACATTATCTGAAAGCTGTGTTATAATAGTTGATGTAATTTTAAGGTTGATAAAGTCGATTTTCGCTTTTGCCTTGAAATTGCTAAAATTACCATATAATTTTGCAAAAAAGAATTTTAAAAAGAGCAAAATCAAGGAGTGACGTTTTTTGAAAAATATCTTTAAATCTAAAAAGATTTGTAGAATAATCATTCTAGTGGTCGTTGTATATACTGTAGTATATTTTATAAATCAACAAAAGAAATTAAATAAACATGAATCAGAACAAGCTTATTACGAATCACAAATTGAAGAAGAAAAACAAGAAAGAGAAGAACTAAAAAAGAGTCAGGAAAATATGGAATCTCCTGATTATATCGAAGAACAAGCTAGAGATAAGATGGATATGTTTTATCCAGATGAACGTGTATATATTGCTCAATAGATTTTAAGTTTGTTTTTAAGGCTTAAAATCTATTGAATAATTGATTTTTATTTCTTTTAAAATTTCCAAAATCAAAATTAAATAAAAAAGAAAGGAAAAAATATTGGTAAAGTCCGGTATTTTAAGGTGCTTTTATGGATTTGTATGAAAAAAGTGTAACAGAATTAAAAAACATTGCGAAAGATTTAGAAATTCCTAATGTTTCTAAACTAAAGAAAGTGGAGTTAGTTGAAGTAATTAAAGATTCAAAAAAATTTAGAGAATATGAGGAAAAAGAAGATCTAGAAGAAGAACAAGGAGATGTTCAAGAAAGATATAATTTGACAAGCGAGTCAGATCAATATGTTGAAGGTATTTTGGAACTTTTACCAGATGGCTATGGATTTCTTCGTGGAGATAATTATTTGTCAACTACAAAAGATGTTTATGTTTCTCCTGTTCAAATTAAGAGATTTAGACTAGATACAGGTGATAAAGTAAAAGGAATTATGAGAATTCCTAAAGAAAATGAGAAATTCCCAGCTTTGATTTATGTGGGTGAGGTAAATGGTGAGCACCCTGAAAAAGCTATGAGAAGAAGAAAATTTGATGATCTTATTCCAATTTACCCAAATAAAAGATTGAGATTAGAAACAGTTTCAAATGAGTATACAATGAGACTTATGGATCTTTTGTCACCAATTGGAAAAGGACAAAGAGGAATGATCGTAGCTCCTCCAAAAGTTGGTAAGACAACGATTTTGAAAAAAATTGCAAATAGTATTTCTAGAAATAATCCAGAGTGCGAACTTATAGTTTTACTAATAGATGAAAGACCAGAGGAAGTTACAGATATGAAGCGTTCTGTAAAAGGAGAAGTAATCTATTCTACTTTTGATGAACAACCAGAGCACCATGTTAAAGTTGCTGAAATGGTTTTGGAAAGAGCTAAAAGACTTACAGAGCAACATAGAGACGTTGTAATATTATTAGATAGTATTACAAGACTTGCTAGAGCTTATAACTTAGTTATTCCTTCATCTCGGAAAAACTTTGTCAGGAGGTTTTGATCCAAGCGCATTATATAAACCAAAACGTTTCTTTGGTGCGGCTAGAAATACTGAAGATGCTGGAAGTTTGACGATTTTGGGAACAGCCTTAATCGAAACAGGAAGTAGAATGGACGATGTAATTTTTGAGGAGTTTAAAGGAACTGGTAATATGGAAGTTCATTTGAGTAGAAACTTGTCAGAAAGAAGAATTTTCCCAGCTATTGATATTAATAAGTCTGGAACGAGAAAAGAGGAATTGCTACTTAGTAAAGATGAATTATCAGTAATTTATAAATTAAGAAGAGCAATTTCAAGTATGCCTCAAGCAGATATGAACGAAAAAATTATGGAAGTCATGATGAATACTAGAGATAACGAAGATTTATTAGAAGTTATTAAAGAAAGATTAGATAATAATAAATTTTAAAATTTCTATTGATATTAAATAGAAATAATATTATAATTACTTCCGTAATATTATTAAAGGGTGAATAGAAAATGAGTAGTAATAAAAAGAAAAAAGCTAGAATAGCTGATATTCAAGAAATTGGCGAAAAAATTAAAGAAGAAAAAGAAGAACTAAAAGAAACTCAAAAAGCTAGAAAAAAAGAAAAAACTGGTATGATATGGAAAAAATTCTTTATATTTAATTTCATACTTGGAACTGTTTGTTGCTATGTTGGGCTTTTCGTAGTTTATGGACCAAATACAAAATTTAGAAATTGGTTTGTAACAACAGCTGAGACTTCAATGCACCACCAATACTACGCTAGATGGTTTTATGATGAACCTACAATTAGTTATGTAATGTCTCAAAATACTATAGCTGAAAACGCTTCTCCAACAGATATAAGCCTATATAATATGGATCAAATTTTGGCAAATGGCGAAAATAATGGAAAAATCGAATATAAAAATGAATATGACCGTCAGATTTTAGAAAGAGATCCAAATCATTTAGATTATAAAATAATAGAATTTAAAGATGAAAAATTACAAACAGGAAGAACTTTCGATGGATTTTTAGCTGTGATTTATGATCCGTCAAAAATACATACTGTTGCTACAAAATATTTAGGTTCAAGAGGAGAATATGTAAAAGATATGGCTAAAAGAGTTAACGCTAGAGTTGCTATAAATGGCGGAGGATTTTTCGATCCAGGTTATAGTAGTACAGGTGGAAGTCCTCTTGGAATAACAATGTCAAAAGGAGAAGTTATTAAAGCTGATAATTATCCATTAAATCATGGCGGAATTATTGGATTTGATAATGAAGATAGATTAATTTTATCTTCAACTTGCTCATTAGGTAAAGCTAAAGAATTGGGAATTAGAGATTGCGTTTCATTTGGACCATTTATAATTACAAATGGCGAACCTTCAAAAGTTTATGGAAATGGCGGTTTGGGAGTTGCTCCTAGAACTGTTATTGGACAAAGAGCTGATGGAATTGTATTATGGCTTGTAGTTGATGGAAGATCAGGACTAAAACAAGGAATTGATATGAATGACGAAATTGAAATTATGCAAAGATATTCAGTAATAAACGCTGCAAACTTAGACGGCGGAACTTCTAGCGTAATGATAGTAAATGGAGAATTGATAAATGATCCTATCGATTCTACAGGTGCTCATAAAACAAGATGGATCGCTACTGGTTTTTACTTAGAATAATTTAAAAATAAATTTGTAGAAGGAGTAAAAATATGAAGAAGAAAGTTTTAATAGTAGTAATTCTTGTAATTGTTTTAGTTGCAATTGGAGTTGGAGTATATTTTGGAGTTAATCAAAAAGATAATTCTTCAAAAAATAAAAAGGAAGTAGCTAGCTCATCAAATGAAACAGAGCCAATACCTGAAGATGTTGAGGAACCTGTTACATATTTAGAATATCCTGATAAAAATGAATATGAACGTCAAATTTTAGAAAGATACAGTAATAATAATGATTTTAAGGTTATTCCTGTAAGTAGAGAAAAATTTAAAGGTTATCTGGTTGCAATTTATGAACCAGAAAGAGTTCACGCTGTAGTTACTTCAAAGAGAGGCTATTCAGGTGAATATGTAGATCAAATGGTAGCTGATAATAATGGATTAGTTGGAATAAACGCTGGTGGATTTGCTGACGCTGATTTTAATGGTGATGGATCAAATCCTTCTGGAATTACAATAACAAAAAATACAATGATTGAAAGAACTAGATATGGAAATTCTAGAGGAGGAATTGTAGGATTTGATAGTAATAATAGACTTATTCTAGAAGATTTAGATTCAGATTCTGTTGTAAGTAGAGGAATAAGAGATTGTGTTTCTTTCTCTCCATTTTTAGTTGTAAATGGAGAAACAAAAAGTATTCCAAGCGGTGGGGGAGCCTTCCAATCAAACGGAAGAACAGCTAGAAGCGCTATAGGTCAAAGAGAAGACGGAATAGTTTTATTATTATGTGTTGATGGAGATAGAACAAAAGGAGAGGGTGCTAAATTAAGCGAAATAACAGAAATAATGAAGAATTATGGTGCTGTAAATGTTTCTGATTTAGATGGAGGAACATCTTGCCAATTAGTAGTAGGGGATAGAATGATAAATGACCCTACATCTTTAAACGGTGAACACCGCTCAAGACCTGTCGCAACAGCCTTTATTTTAGAAAAAGATGACGAAAATAATGGAGATATGACAGCTGTTAATTAAATGTGTATAAAAAATTTTTAAAAAATTATTTGATTGTGGATTAGAAAATTTTTTTCTAATCCGCTTTTTTTAGGGTGTTCATAACATGTGAAAAAATTTTAAAAATTTTGTCGGAATAGTATTGCTTTTTTAAAAATAAAGATATATAATACATCTCGTAAAGCTAAATTTTACAAAACAAAAAAAATAATGAAAAGGAGGAATTTTTTGTGAGAAAATTAAGCAAATTACTTATTGTATTAGTTGCTTTATTAGCTTTTACAGCTATATTTGCAACTAAAACAAATGCTGCTACAATCGAAGAAATCACATTTGATGGCGAATACTATTTAGCTAGATATCAAGACGTAGCTGAAGCCGTTAATGGTGATTATGATGCAGCATATAATCATTATTTAACATTCGGAATAAAAGAGGGTAGAGCAGGAAGCCCACTTTTTGACGTTTGGACTTATTTAAATTATAATTCTGATTTATATACAGAATTTGTTGAAAAAGCTGGTGTAGATATACACGACCCTGAACAAATGGGTACAGCTTATGTTAGCGCTTATAATCATTTCATTAATATCGGTGTTAATGAATATAGAAGATCATCATATTTCTTTGACGCTAAATACTATGTAGATAGCTATGAAGATTTAAAGAATGCTTTTGGTGATAACACTAGAATAGCTTATGATCATTATCTTTCTTGTGGTATTAATGAAGGAAGAAATACTACTCCAGGTATGAACATGTTATGCTATGTTTCTTATAATGATTTACAAGCTGCTTTTGGTCCTGCTAATCTT